>DNHN01000372.1 GCA_003485825.1 Bacteroidota bacterium
GGAGAAGTGAACAGGTGTTTGAACTCACTGAGTATTGCTTTGGTTTCTTCAAAGTCTTGCGGCATACTTACATAGAACGCTTTGCCTTCTTCGTACGATAATGCTAGGCCTAAAACTTCTGCATCCATTTCTTCTAATGAAGTAGTCTCCGTATCAAAACAGAAAGATTTCTGTTTTTCTAATTCGGTAATTAGTATTTCTCTTTTTACTTGACTATCAATTAGTTGATATTCGTGTTTTGTGTTAGATATGGTCTTTAGCTCGACAAGGGTTTCTTGCGCTTGTGCTACTATTGGAGAAGATGATGTGGCAGAACTGCTCGGTGCAAAAAGATTTCCCTGTAAAGAAACGGGAGCACTCATGGTCTCTTTAAAAACACGCTTACTGAGCGCCCTAAATTCCAATTCAGTAAAAAGTTGGTTTATCTTTTCTTTGTTAGGCTCTTCTCTGGTCAGAGATTTCTCACTAAATTCAACTGGAACATCAGTGATAATCGTGGCCAAATGTTTAGACATGTAGGCCTGCTCTTTATTGTCTTCTATTTTCTCTCTGAGTTTACCTTTTATCTTATCCGTATTCGCATATATACCATCCATACTGCCAAACTCTTTGAGAAGTTTCGAGGCAGTTTTGGCTCCCACTCCAGGGATGCCTGGTATATTATCTACTGCATCACCCATTAGACCTAGATAATCTATAATCTGCTCTGTGCGGTCTAGTCCAAATTTTTCACATACTTCTTTAGGTCCCATGATCTCTGGAGCATTTCCACCACGTGCCGGTTTGAACATCAGTATTTTTTCTGTCACTGCCTGCCCAAAATCCTTATCTGGGGTCATCATGTACGTGGTATACCCTTTTTTTTCTGCACGAGTAGCAAGAGTGACTATGACATCATCTGCTTCGTATCCTTCTTTTTCAATGAGCGGGATATTAAATGCGTCTATGATTTGGCGAATGAAAGGCTCCGAGCGTTTTATATCTTCGGGGGTTTCATCTCGGTTTGCTTTGTAGAGCGGGTATTCTTGCTTACGGACATTTTCAGACTTATGATCGAAACAGACAGCTATGTGGGTAGGATCATACTTCTCCAGCACTTCAAGTAAAGTGGTTGTAAAACCAAATATAGCATTGGTATTGAGGCCGTAAGAAGTGATTCTTGGGTTTTTTATGAAAGCATAATACGAGCGAAATATGAGTGCGTACGCATCAAGCAGGAATAGTTTTTTTTCGGATGACATGATTGGATGTCAAAAGTAGAAGAAAAAAGTAGACTAGATGTTCTAAAACCAAATCTCCTCCAAATTTTAAATGTATCCCAAGTAGTCAGCATTTTTATGGATAATTCTAAGGATTGTTATGCTTTTTCCCTCTTTAAGGTAAAAAATGAGATGACTTTCTACTTGAAACTGACGGGAGTTGGTTACTTGAGTTTTAGTTTGTTTTCCTGAGAGAGGGTTTTCAGCTAGGAATTCAATGCAACTATATACTTCAGTTACGTACCTATTTGCTTGATCTATAGACCACTGTTCTTCAGTGTAGTTCCACATTTTATCAAGGTCGGTTAAGGCTTCTTCTGATAAATGATAATTAGGCACTATGGGTTTTGTTTTTTTCTTCTAAACACTCTTTAAAGTTGAAGTTTTTTACAATCCCACTGTCTATTCCCTTCTGCAATTCTGAAGTAAGCATATCTTCTGCTTGCTTCTTTTCAAATAAGGCTATTGCTTCGTGCACTACGGCGTTCGCACTGTCATACTTGCCAGTTGTTAAAGCATTTTCGATAGCCTTAGAACAATGTTCATCTAATGTTATTTCAATGTTTTTAGACATCTTTACAAAGATATAGAAAATTTCGTTACGTATAAATTTCACATGCCAATGAAGGTAGTTTCTTTCGGATGACATGATTGGATGTCAAATGTAGAATTATATACTTAATATTTGTGGAATGAAGAAGTTGTTGATGGTGATTGAATTTGTGAATTACGATTATCTGGAACTCAAAGAAGATGGAGAATCTGTGTTCTTTAAAAGGCAATAGTCCTGCAAAATCCTACCTTTGCCTTCTTTATACTTCAAGATGTCATTTACACCAAAATACAACCTAATAGAAGAACTGAAATGGCGTGGCTTGCACCACCAAGATATGCCAGGTACAGAAGAGTTACTAATGAAAGAAATGGTGGGTGGGTACATAGGTTTTGATCCTACTGCAGATTCACTACACATTGGTAATATGGTGCCGATTATATTGCTCGTTCATTTGCAACGTGCTGGACATAAGCCTTATGCACTTGTGGGAGGAGCTACCGGAATGGTGGGGGATCCTAGTGGTAAAAAAGCAGAACGAAGTCTTCTCGATTTAGATACATTGAACCATAATGTGGCCTGTGTGCACAAGCAGTTGCAGCAGTTTCTCAACTTTGATAGTGGAGAGAACAGTGCTGAGATGGTCAATAACTACGATTGGTTTAAGGAGTTTAACTTTCTAGATTTTATCCGTGACGTAGGTAAGCATATTTCTGTAAACTACATGATGGCCAAAGATTCTGTAAAAAACAGATTGGAAGACGGAATGAGTTTTACGGAGTTTAGCTATCAGCTGGTACAAGGCTATGATTTTTACCACCTGTGGAAAGAGAAGAATGTAAAACTCCAGATGGGCGGCAGCGATCAGTGGGGAAATATAGTGACAGGAACAGAACTTATCCGTAGAAAGGGAAGTGCAAGTGACGATGTAGCCGAAGGGGAGAATAAAGGTTTTGCAATGACTGCTCCGTTAATTACGAAGGCAGACGGAAGTAAGTTTGGTAAAAGTGAAGGTGGAAATGTGTGGCTAGATGC
>DNHN01000154.1 GCA_003485825.1 Bacteroidota bacterium
GATCCATTTGTACGGTGGTATGATCTTTTCGGCATCTTTACTTCCGACTTCGCTAAGCACTGTGAAGTTTTTAGCGAGTGAGCGGATGTAGCCGCACTTTTCTTCTTCCGATATTTCAATACTTCCGTCAGAGACTTCTACGTGACTCACATTAAAACGGTCCAGTAGCTTTTTATAATCATCAAATTGACCTCTGATTACGTAAGCTTCAAAAAGCGTTCCTCCAAAGTAAATGGGGATATTTGCTTCTTGATATATTTTTATTTTGCGATCTAAATTAGGAGTAACAGTACTAGTGCCAAAGCCTAGCTTTACGATATCAGTTTTATCTGCGGATACTTCTAAGAAATCTTCTACTTCTCTGCAGCTTAATCCTTTGTCCATTACCATAGTTAAGCCAGATTGTCTTGGCTTTACAGTACGCTCAGGAATATTTTTCAGTTTAAAATCTGGATTTATCATTGGTTTATTTCAAGTACAAATCTATAATATTTGTGACATTATCAAGGTTTTCTGTTAAAGGAGCAAACTCATACAGTAGCATGTACTCCTTTGGGTTCATCTTAAGTGCAGCATGTAAGAAGTTGTACCCTTTCTCAAAGCGACCTAAAACAAATGAGTAGGAGGCTATACGGTAATACATCCGGTGGTCCTCATCGTGATTTTCGAGGTGCTCGAGAAGAAGCGCTAGGGCGTCCTCTATATCACCTAGCTCAAACTTTGCGTGGGCAAAATCAAGTATAATCTCCGTGGTATCCGAGTCTATTTCATACGCTTGTTCGTAGTGGTAGTAACAGCGTTCACTGTTTTCATTGATGAGGTATACTTCTGCAAGCTCTATATGATACATGCTCTCGTATCGATCTATATCAATTGCTTTTAAGAGATTTCTTTCTGCTTCGCGCAATTTTGCACCGCGTTTATATACCGTAGCAAGCCCGAAGTAGGCGTCAGACAAGTTTGGATTAAGTCGTATGGATTTTTGGTAGTTGTACTTTGCCGCTGCATCATCTTTTAGATTTTCGTAGCACTCGGCTATGTTGCAAAATACTTCAGCATCAGACTCGTCATTGTCTAAGGATAGCTTGAAGGATGCGATAGCTTCTTCGTTTCTATCCAGTTCCATGAGGCAGTTTCCCTTGCCGAGGTGACCCATGGTGTTCTCGTCGTCTATAGCGATACAAAACTCATAGGCGGATATGCCTTCTTCATAGTTTTCTTCTTTTTGGTGAACCAGCCCTAGGAAGTACCAAGCGCTATAGTTATACGGGTCGTTATCTATTATTTTCTGTAAGAAAGTGACTGCCTCTGTATGCTGACCGTAGTCGAGGAATAACTTTAGAAATTCCTGTACACTGAGTTCGTCATACATGTAATCACTCGGGAATGCATTCAGATAAGAGAGTGCTTTATTGTTATTTCCCTGAGCAAAGTTTACACGTGCAAGTCTGAGCAGTAGCTCATCATTGGTGCTGTCAAAATTAAGCGCAAAAAGGTAGCAATCTAATGCTCGTTTGTATTGAAGACTGAGCGCATAGCAGTCTCCTAGCAGCTGTGCTATCTCAGGATTCTGTGGTTCAATGGTACGGTATTTCTCAAGGAGCTTTATAGCGCCATTGATGTTTCGCTGGGCGATGAATACTTCTGCTTTTTTAATTTGATAAAAACTTTCGAAAGGGTAGATAGATTCTCCATAAGCAATAGCTTTGGTGGCCTTATTTATCTGTTCGAAATCAAGGTAGTAGTCAATAAGTTGTCCCAGTTCGTCATTGTCGTAAAAAAACGACTCTCCACTCTCGAGCATTCGCTCAAAGTTTTGTGCTCTTTCTTCCATCCCCTCATCTAAAAAATCACTGTTTTCCATCATATCCTTTCCTCTTTATCCAAAACTACGCAATACTTGACAGTTTAATATAATGCAAAGTACGTTATATACCCTTATTTTGCCAACATAATATCTTCAAAAGAATGCATAAGTACGGTATAATTTTAGTCTCGGTTTTTCTCAAGTTTACTTCTTTGGCTCAGTACACTCAGCAAGCCCCGTGGCAGCAGCAGGTAGATTACGTCATAGACGTCACCTTAGATGATAAGAAACACGAGCTTACTGGAGATATAGCCATTACCTATACCAATAATAGTCCTGATGTCCTTCAAGAAATGTATATTCATCTGTGGCCGAATGCGTATAAAAACAACGAGACTGCGTTTGCTAAACAAATGCTTGAAAATGGAGAAACAGAGTTTTACTATGCGACGGAAGATGAGCGAGGCGAAATATCAGGCATCGCTTTTACAGCGAACGGTAAAGCGCTAACCACCGAAGCTACTGCGCATATAGATGTACTAAAAGTGAAGTTCAATGAGCCGCTGACCAGCGGAGAAAAACGGACACTGGTTACAAGCTTTACTGTCAAAATACCGAAGGTCTTTTCGCGACTGGGGCACGAGGGACAAAACTATTTTATCTCCCAGTGGTATCCCAAGCCCGCAGTGTATGATGTGAATGGATGGAATCCGATGCCCTACCTAAATCAAGGCGAGTTTTACGCTGAGTTTGGCTCGTTTAAAGTAGCTGTGACACTGCCCAGTAACTATACTCTAGTGGCTACCGGAGAATGCATGAATGCAGGTGAACTCACCACTACCAAAAACGCGGTAGATACAGTACCCCTCAGCGCGTTGAATACTAAGACGGTCCGGTTTGAAGCAGCTGATGTACATGATTTTGCATGGTTTGCAAGTAAGCAGTGGGGGTATGTGACTAAAGAGATAGATTTAGGTACTACTCAGGTGCTTGCGCGCGTAGTAGCTACTGAGCCAGACAAGAAGGATTTAGATCATATAGAAACAGCGATACAATACTACTCCGATAATGTGGGTACGTATCCCTATAGTCACGCTACAGTGGTCCATGGAGAACTCAAAGCGGGAGGTGGTATGGAGTATCCTATGATCACATTGTGTGATTTTATGAGTGAAGAAGTGATTGTGCATGAGGTTGGGCACAATTGGTTTTATGGGATTCTAGCGAATAATGAGCGTACGTATCCATGGATGGATGAGTCCATTAATAGCTACTACGAAGGAGAGGCCATGGCTCAGAATAAGAAACCTGGACTTGGAGATCTTAATACGACTATAATGATGGCGTTTGTAAGAGATAATTACC
>DNHN01000360.1 GCA_003485825.1 Bacteroidota bacterium
GACAATGGCACCTGGAAAGGTCCAAATGACTATACATACTCATCCTCTTGGCACCAAGACGGGAAGTACCCTTACCAGCGTATAGGTGGTGGTGATGGCATGCAAGTACAGATAGACCCACGAGATAACACCGTATACACGGGCTATCAATATGGCCATTATAACTATAAAGATGCCGATGGTAAAAATCATCCGATTCATCCCAAACATGAGCTAAGGGAACCACATCTTCGCTGGAATTGGCAAACGCCTATCCTACTCTCTGTTCACGACCCAGACGTATTTTACATAGGGAGCAATAAACTCCACTGCAGTAGGGAAAAGTACAAAAACTTTAAAACCATAAGTGACGATCTTACCACAGGACCTAAACCAGGAAATGTAAGCTATGGTACACTTTCATGTATAGCCGAGAGTCCGTTAAAAGAAGGATTGCTTTACACTGGAAGTGATGACGGTCTCCTTCATTACTCAGCCAATAGCGGTAAAGATTGGACGCGAATAAGCGATAGTCTTCCTCAGCACCTATGGGTAAAAGAAGTTCTCCCCAGTAGGCACTATCAAAACAAAGTATATACTGCCCTCAATGGTCACGCTTGGGATAATTTTCAAAGTCAACTATTCATGTCTGACGATAACGGAGTCACATGGAAGCGCATAGGTAAAAATCTTCCTGCAGAACCTATAAATACGGTGATAGAAGATCCTAACTATTCGCATATACTTTATTTAGGAACAGACGCCGGAGTCTACATCAGTACCAATGGAGGAAAGGACTTTTACCCATTGAGCAACCTGCCCCCAGTAGCTGTGCATGACCTCGCCATTCAAGAAGAAAACCGCGATCTCATAGTAGCCACTCACGGACGCAGTCTCTACAAGATACAATTAGAGCCTGTATATCAGAGTGAGACTTTCCGAGACTCCCTATTTAAATTGCTGGAACTCCCACAGATTAAATACTCCGAAAGCTGGGGCAAGCTCAACTACCGATGGGAAACACGAGTACCAAGTCTTAGTATAGTTTTCTTCTCAGAACTAAATGAACCCGTAGACATAGAAATACGAGATAGTGAAGACCGTGTACTCCTTACTAAATCTATATCAAGCGTAAAAGGATATAACCGAAACGATGTGAAACTGGAATTTCAGGAAAACCCTTCTGACAATCTGCTACAAGGTGCCTTACACAAGTATTATCTGAGTCCAGGTATGTATACCGTTCATCTAAAGCAAAACACACTACTGCGCACACAGACTTTTCTCGTGAAGTAGATTACTTTTGCCTTCTTATTATGCAAGCACCAGAAGCCATAGCACTATTTGAAAAAACAGTAGAGAAACACCTGAGTCTTAAATCAGAGCAAACACGCTGTGAAAATGAAGGCGAATACATCCTGCAGCGAGGAGATAAAACTGAGCTATATGTTGACATATGGCAGCCGACTGAGACCAGTCAATGGCAATACTTTGACCGAGACAATATAGCAGGTATATTTCAAATTGTAGCTCCTATCTGCAGGTATCCCGTAGAGGAACATGTTGGTACATTTATGGAAGAGCTAGCCCACCTAAATTTTCACTTATTTTCAGCTAGTTTTATAGCCAATGCAGAACAAAAAGTGGTCAGCATACAATTTAAGCGAGTTTTAGAGGGACTTAATGAAACTGAGATTATAGAACCTATAGAAGCAGTGGGATACTATGCCGAAAATCTCAAAGAATACTTGGCAGAAAAG
The DNA here is from genome assembly GCA_003485825.1 of Bacteroidota bacterium. Classification (GTDB taxonomy): domain Bacteria; phylum Bacteroidota; class Bacteroidia; order NS11-12g; family UBA9320; genus UBA9320. The sequence continues at coordinate 1,740 of DNHN01000360.1, forward strand.
TACCACGTCGAAAAAATTTAATTTTTAGGCAACCTTTCTTATCCTGCGTACATCTTATTAGCATCCACGGCAATGAGCACAATTGAATCACCCGATGAAATATCACTGATTAAGGCTTGCAGCAATGGAGATAATAAAGCATTTAAGAAAATATACGATAAACACTCACCCACGATGTACAGTATCTGCCTAAGATATATGAAAAATGAAGACGAAGCCAAAGATGCTCTGCAAGAAGGCTTTATCAAGGTGTTCAAGAACATCGAGAAGTTTACTTTTTCAGGAAGTTTCGAGGGTTGGATGAAACGAATATTTGTGCATACAAGCATAGAGCAAATACGAAAACGTAAAACCCACTTAGACGTAAGCGAGCTCAACTCGAACGAACTAAAGCTTACCTCTAAAATAGAAACGGGTACGATGGATGCAGAAAAAATGATGACCCTCGTACAGCAGTTGCCAGATGGCTACCGCACAGTATTTAACATGTTTATCGTAGACGGATACTCTCACAGAGAGATAAGTGAATATTTAGGAATAAATGAAAACACCAGCAAGTCCCAACTCTTTAAAGCTAGAAAACAGCTTCAAGAGTGGCTAAAAGACTGGTTCTAATCCATGAAAAAAATCGATAACATATCAGATTTCGAACATCTTTTCAAAAAAGAGATGAGTGGTCACAGTACCCCACCTCCTGCAGATGCTTGGGCAAATGTAGCTGCATCTACCGCAGGGCAGTCTGCTGGCATACTTAGTCAAGCAAGTTCATTTTTGGGCTCTGCTACTAACCTGCTCAAGGTAGCTCTCTTTGCCGGTGGTATCGCTGCTGTAGGCATAGCAGTATATACTGAGAATACTGATACCAACACTTCTACTGAAAATATAGAAACTGCACCTTCTCTAACGACTGAAGAGCAAAAAGAACAACAGACTCCCATTATTAATGATGACAGTGTAGCAACTTTAGAAGTTGACGGGAATAAGCCTGCTAGACAGGACATGTCATTCACTAAAAAACCAACTTTAGAAGCGGCAAATGAACGGAGTTCTGGTGCTAAGCTATCCTCAGAAACTACCGATAAAAAAGCGGAGGCACCAACAGAAGAACCTAATCAGCAAAGTACTACGAAATCGGATATAACTGATATTAAGCCAGTGCCTTTTGAAATATCTAACCCAAAACCCTGCTTAGGAGAAGAGGTTACACTACACTCACAAGCAGCGGGTTCTTGGTATCAAGATGGCAAACTCTTGGCTACGAATAGCAAAGTTGTTACCACCTCAGCTCTTAACAAAGGAGCAATTGTAATTGCACTGAAAGTAGGTGAAACTAAAACAAGTAAAACTATTTATGTGCAAGGATCCGAGGCTCAAATCATATCTACCACACACGACAACAAACACCATTTTTCACTAGCTGACCAAAATCAAATTGCAAATTGGTACATAGATGACCAGCTCGTGGTGACCAATGCCAAAGAATGTAGCCATGTGCTCACTAAGGTAGGAGAACACTCCATACGAGCAGTAGTAACGAACAACCCTTGCGCTCTTACTACCAGTACCACTGTAACCACTAAACCTGTTGGTAGCATTCGCTATTATAACATCATTACGGTAGACGGCGATGGCAAAAATGATGTATACGACGTAGAAATAGAAGGCTACGAAAATTACTCCATTCAGATATTTGACATAGAAAGCAACAAACCGGTTTTCTTTGCTACTGACCCTGCTAATAAATGGAACGGAAAGGTTAATAATACGGGCATAGATTGTCCTGCTGGCTCATATGTAGCCAAGATAAGTTACACGCTAATAGGGGAAGCCCCGACTACTAAAAGCACAAAAATCACTTTAAAACGCCCTTAGATTTGAATATTATGACGAACCAAGTTACATTTACAGACTTTTTGAAATTGACAAAAAATAACAATCAACCGAATAATAGTATGAGAAAAATGATGTCTAAAGACGTACTGACCAAGTTCGTCTTTTCTATGATGCTTATTTTTACCAGCATTTTTGGGTATGCTCAGTGTACTCCAGTAGTGGTAAATAACAATGGTATAGAAGCCAATAATGGGGTCTTCTGTGAAGGTGAAATCATCACTTTTAAGGCAAACTCCACTGGATTTACCGACATGTCTGTCCTATGGGATTTTGATTTTGCAGGGAATATTAGTGCTGCAGAGAACCCTACCTTTATCTACCCTACAGCAGGGACATACAATGTCACCTTTGCGGGTACGGGTCTAGCTGGAAGCTGTACAGGTGCTGTAACTATAGTAGTAAAGCCTTCTCCTAACATAAGAATCAGACTCACCAATAGTGATACTCAGTGTTTCAAAAACAATCAGTTTTGTTTCATAGATTCATCCAATGTAAATGTAACTGCAGGTGTGCCAGAAGGTAAAATAGCAAAAGTGACTTACTTATTTAGCAATGGACTAGCTATTGACACACTTAATCCAGTAGTGGTAACTACCGCAGATAATGGTATTTATAATCAGTTTTGCGTTACTATTTCTGACCCTACGGGTGGTTCTTTTGACTTAGTAGTACAGACACT
>DNHN01000072.1:0-6445 GCA_003485825.1 Bacteroidota bacterium
TGAAAATATTAATCGATTCAAAGAGCAGCTCAGTGATATGCGCATCAAAGAGATGAAAAAAGACGGATACCGCAGTATCTTTTTCGCACTAGCTGTACTCGCATTTGTATTCTTAATTTACAAAGAAAAAATTCAAGTAAAATACGCCCTACTGAGCATAGGTCTCTTGATTACCGCAGACATGTGGTTTGTAGGCAAGAGATATTTGGACCACGATGATTTCAAGAAAGCACAAGCACAAAGTCAGCCATTTCAGCCATATGCTGCCGACCTAGAAATACAGAAAGACAAGAGCTACTACAGAGTGCTAGACCTTACACAGAGTACGCTCAACAGTAATAGATGTGCATATTTTCACAAATCAATAGGTGGCTATAGTGCCGCTAAGATTAGAAGGTTCCAAGACCTTTGGGACTGGTATTTAATGGAGGATCTTAGAGAGGGACGAGTACAGAATAATGCAATCTTCAACATGCTAAACATGAAGTACTTCATCTATCCGAATCAGCAACAACAAGGAGGAGCTCCGCAATACGGCATCAACAGGAACGCCTTAGGTAACGCTTGGTTCCTGCAAGATTTACGAATAGTGAAAAATGCAGACAGTGCCATATTAGCACTAGGCTCACTAGACACTAAGACTACCGGCATTGTAGAAAGTGAATTCGCAGAATTAGTCGGTGAAAATAATGGAATAGACAGTACTGCTTCTGTAACCTTTGATAGTTATCATCCAGAGAAGCTGGAATATACTTCTACGAGCAGCACTGCTGGAAACCTAGTCTTCTCTGAAGTATTCTATGACAAAGGATGGAAAAGCTACATAGATAATGAGGAAGTCCCGCACTATCGCGTTAACTATCTACTTAGAGGATTAGCTGTGCCAGCAGGTACACATAAAATCACATTTAAATTTGAGCCTGAAACGTATGCTCTCGGTTCCACTCTAGCAATTGGGTTTGGGTCGATCATTTATATTCTCATTGGGTTATCTCTATTCGTATGGGTTAGGAACCAATTGGGTAAAAACAAGACTACCAAATGAGACTCTCCGAAGTACATGGCCTTGTAAAACAAAAAGAGCATTTGCTCAAGAGCATAGCCTCAAATAGGCTACCTCATGCACAGCTCTTTTTAGGCCCCGCAGGGAGTGGCAAACTCTCTCTAGCACACGCTATAGTGCAGTACCTTTACTGCACAGATAGAAGCGCTACAGACTCTTGTGGAGAATGTAGCTCATGCCGCAAGATCAGCACTTACTCGCATCCTGATGTGCATTACTCCTTCCCTACTGTAATCAAAACCTCCGGCAAAAAACCGAAAAGTGATGATTTTATGGAGGAGTGGCGTGCAATGAATAAAGATGACCACTACTTTAGCACTGCGGACTGGATAGGAACTATAGCTGATAGTGAGAATAAATCTCCAAATATAACTCGAGAGGAAACCCACAGTATCATGTCTAAACTGGCACTAAAACCCTATGAGGGAGAGGCTAAGACTCTCATTCTCTGGATGCCAGAATACTTACAAAAAGAGAGTAACGCCCTACTTAAACTAATAGAAGAGCCTGCTCAATAGACTTATTTTATCCTAGTAGCGGAAAACTCAGACGAGTTACTTACCACCATCACTAGTAGAACACAATTACTAAAAATACCAGGGTACACGTATGTAGAAACTCAAGATTATCTTAAAAAGAAATACCACCTAGACCCTACGAAAGCTGAACAAATAAGCTACCTAGCAGAAGGTAATTTAAGAAGAGCAATGGAATTGGTGGAGAGTGTAGAAGATAACTACTCTGCCCTTTTTAGAGATTGGATGCTCGCGTGCTTCTCTAACAATCTGAAAAAAGCTGCAGAACTGTCTGATAACCTTAATAAACTGGGAAGAATTCAGTTGCAAATTTTTCTTAAAAACGGACTTAATATTCTACGCGAAAGTCTTTTGTATACGATGATAGATGACTATCAAATCAAAGCAGAAAAAGATCAGCAGGATTTTATAAAGAAATTCAGTAAGACACTGAATGCTAGCTACATAGAAAAAAGCTACGAACAAATAAATGAGGTTATTTACCACATCCAACGAAATGCTAACGGACGCATAGCACTCTATAACCTTTCACTAAAACTACGCTATAATTTTATACGCTAATACAACACACCGATGACCATCCATAACGCAGACAAAATATTAATTCTAGCACCGCATACTGATGATGGTGAATTTGGGTGTGGCGCAAGCATAAACAAATGGGTAGAAGAGGGCAAAACAGTATACTACGCTACGTTCTCCGCGTGTAAACAATCTGTCCTTCCTGAATTTCCAGAGGACGTCCTAATTACTGAAGTAAAGGCAGCGACATCACTGCTGGGCATAGATCCAAAAAACCTGATACTCTATGACTATGAGGTGCGTACCTTCAACTACCATAGACAAGAGATACTAGACGATCTCATAAAATTAAGAGAAAAAATAAAGCCGGACCTAATACTAATGCCATCACTTAATGACATTCACCAAGATCATAAAACCATAGCAGAAGAAGGCCTCCGAGCTTTTAAATTTTTCAGTATTCTGTGCTACGAAATGCCTTGGAATAACCTTGTATTCAACACTACTTGCTTTAACACCTTAGAACAGAAACACGTAGATAAAAAAATCGCTGCATTAAAACTGTACAAGTCTCAAGCCCACAGACCTTACAGCAATCCGGCATTTATAGAAGGCCTAGCACTCAACAGAGGCGTGCAGATTAACGCTCCTTTTGCAGAAGTATTTGAAGTACTCAGATGGAAACTCTAGGACCTATACTTGTAACTGGGGGAGGTGCCCCTGGAGCCCCTGGGATTATAAAGGCCATCCGAACCAAAGCACCAGAACTTAAAATATTTTCATGTGACTTACTCGACCAAACTGTAGGTAAAATACTGGCTAATGACTACTTCACTGTGCCACGCGGAGATGACCCTACGTATATAGATACGCTCCTAGCGAAGTGCATTCACCATAAAATAAAAACCATACTGCCCATTACCACTAAGGAATTAGTCCCTCTTTCTTTGGCAAAATCCCGTTTTGCCGAAAAAGGAATCACCGTATTAGTGAGCGAAGACAAGCAGCTCACAATAGCAAATGACAAAGGGAAGCTGTATACGTTCTTATCGGATAATCGCATAAAAGTCCCAAAATATCGAGTGGTACATAATTACAAAGAATTTTGTGATGCAGAAGAACAGCTTAACCTATCCCCCTATATCGTAAAACCATGTGTCGCTAACGGCAGTAGAGGTTTTAGAATCATAGATAATACCGTAGATGAGCACGATTTACTCTTTAACCACAAGCCCAACTCCACATTTATATCAGCAGAGAAGCTACATAGTACACTCCAAGCAAAGCCATTCCCTGAACTACTAATCTCAGAATACCTACCAGGCACCGAGTATACTGTAGACTGCCTTATCCTGGATGGAAATATAAAATTCATACTCCCTCGTCGAAGAGATAAAATGAATAATGGCATCAGTGTAGCAGGTGTAATAGAACACAATGAGGAAATTATCGCCTATTGTGAAACTATACTTAATAGCCTTCAGCTAGACGGACCTATAGGTATACAAGTAAAGTATAGTCAAGACAATAAACCACTTATAGTAGAAATAAACCCAAGAATCCAGGGTACCACTGTAGCATGCACTGGAGCAGGAGTGAATATTTCTTATCTTTCTTTTCATAAGTCTGAGTTGGCTGGTATGTCCAAGTACAATGATTATCCTATAATCTGGGGCACCAAGTTTATACGCCACTACTCCGAGCTTTATTATTAAATCGTTTCTCCTTTTTTAGATATATTTGGCCAATCTATAGCTTTTCAGCTATGGTTCAGATGAGCACATACATTAATGCGCTCATAATCAAACAAATAGAACAGAGAAGGGATATATAATATGGGATGCGGAAGTTGCGGAAATAATAATGGGAGTCACAGCCCTGGATGTGGCAATAATGGGAGCTGTAGTACAGGTAGTTGCAATAAGCTAAATGTATACAATTGGCTTACTGATATGGTTTTACCGGAAGATTACAAGCCATTTAACATAGTGGAGGTACGATTCAAAGGAAGTAAAAAACAATTTTATAAGAATGTAAATAATCTAGAACTATTCACTGGAGATAAAGTAATCGTAGACTCAGATATAGGCTATGATGTTGGTGAAATCTCTCTGGCGGGTGAGCTTGTGAAACTACATCTTAAAAAATACGGTGTAGAGGAAGACAACTCAGAAATGAGAAACATCCGTTCTATAGCTACAGAAGAGCAAGTAAAAAAATACCAAGAGTATAAGAATAAGGAACAAAAAACCCTTGAAGAAGCTCGCACCATTGCACTCCAACTTCGCTTAAAAATGAAAATCAGCGATATAGAGTTTCAAGGAGATGGAAAGAAGGTGACATTCTACTACACGTCAGAAGGCAGAGTAGATTTCCGTGAACTTATTCGCAGATATGCATCCTCATTCAAAAGCAGAATACAAATGCTGCAGGTAAGTTACCGTGAGGAGGCTTCTAGATTGGGAGGTATAGGTTCATGCGGCAGAGAGTTATGCTGCAGTACGTGGCTCACGGACTACAAAGTAGTAAGTATGGGAGCAGCAAAAACGCAGAACCTTTCCATCAATATGCTCAAGCTAAGTGGACAATGCGGCAGGCTCAAATGCTGCTTAAACTATGAGCTAGAAACCTATCACGAGGCACTTAATCAATTTCCCAATGAGAAAGTTAGACTCAAAACTGAATCTGGATTGGCTAGTTTACGTAAAATTGACATCCTAAAAGGTACTGCATGGTACTGCTATGAAAAAAGCTTTGACTGGATACCAGTAGATATCAAACGGGTAAATGAAATCATAGCACTCAACAAAGCAGGGAAAACTCCTGCCACACTAAGCGATACTGCCTTAGGCGCTGAGGTAGCATTCAAAACATTGGAATACAAAGACGACCTACTGGGAGATACAGACCTCACACGTATGGACGAAAAGAACAAGAAATCTAGAGGTAAAGGAGCTAACACTAGAAGTAAAAAAGGAGGGAATCGCAACACTACCAATAAAAATAACGGTCCTAGAAATGATCGTCCAAAGAGAGACGACAGTAAAGATAAGCCTGCGGACGGATCAAGTCCTAAGCCGACTAACAGGAAGCCTAACCCGAATCGAAAACCTAATCCGAACAGAAAACCTAACCCAAATCGGAAACCCAAAGGGGAAGGTAAGCCTGCAGACAAGAAGTCTAGTGATAACAAAAAGCCTGATACCAAAGACTAACCATGCAAGAAAGGCACTCCAATAGAAAGCAGTACTTTGATGAACAGGGTCTCACTACAGCTAAGCATGTGATACCATACCTCGCTGATCTCAAAACGATAGACGCCAATACCTCTATCCTAGAAATAGGATGTGGAGAAGCGGGAAATCTAAAACCTTTTCTGGACATGGGCTGCCGGTGTGTAGGTATTGACATATCTGAGGGGAGAATAGCAAACGGCAAGAAGTTCTTTGCTGGTCATCCACATGAAGATAAGTTGGAGCTCATAGCTGAGGATATCTACGATACTGAATCTCCTGAAGAGTTTGACATTATCATAAGTAGAGATGTGATAGAACATATCCCTAATCAAGAAGTATTTATGGAGCGTTGTAGAGATTTCATGAAACCCGACGGACTCTATTTTATAGGATTCCCACCTTGGCATAACCCTTTCGGCGGACATCAGCAGCTGCTAAAGCACAAGCTATTCTCGAAGCTACCTTACTTTCATATCATCCCACGGAGTATGTATAAGGGGTTACTCAAAATGATCGGTGAAAGTGATGCTAAAATAGAGGGGATGCTTGAAATCTACGACACGCGAATCACCATAGACAGGCTCAATCGCATCCTAAAGAAAAGCAACTACTCTGTACTCAAGAAAACGATGTGGTTCTTTAATCCAAACTACGAAACCAAGTTTGGGCTGAAGCCAAGAAAACAGATAGGACTGCTAAGTGCAACCCCGCTTCTCAGAAACTTCTTCGTGACTGCCGCATACTATGTGGTGAGAGCAAACAAGTAGGTATAAAGCACCGTCTACCCTTCTTACCTGAGTTCGATGATTATTTTGGGCTTGGGTTTATAGATTCACTCGATTACGTATAGATCTGGCTAAGGTCATCTCGTCCGCATATTCCAATTCACCACCTACGGCTATCCCTTTGGATAACGTACTGACTTTTATGCCTAAAGCTCTTAGTTTTTTGGCAATATAGAATTCCGTAGTATCTCCTTCTAGCGTTGAACTAAGTGCGAGAATTGCTTCTTTTATTTCACCATTTTCTACCCTGGAAAGCAACTCCGGTATTTTGATATCACTTGGGCCTATCCCATCTACTGGAGA
>DNHN01000072.1:6493-8483 GCA_003485825.1 Bacteroidota bacterium
AATACATCTTGAAAATCCTTTACTACACACACCACACTTTGGTCTTTGGACGGGGACTTGCAGACATTACAAAGTTCTGCGTCACTGATATTGTAACATTGCTTACAAAACTTGATCTCGGTTCGCATCGTTATTAAAGCTCGACTCAGCTCTACGGTGTCTATCTCCTCTTGCTTTAATAAAAAAAGGGCCATTCGCAATGCACTCTTTTGCCCTACACCGGGGAATTTAGAAAGTTGATCCACTGCTTTGTTGATAAGGTTAGATGATGTGCTCATGTGCGAAGGACAAATGTAAATACTGACATTAAGAATACAACATTATTCCGCAGGATGTGTTTAACTTGCACACAGATTAAATATACACTTGAATTTTACCAAAAATATATCAATCACAACTAGACCAAGACACGAGCCTGATCACATCATACAAGGAGCACGACATGTATTCAGCTATCATATAATCATTACCAATACTGGAATGGAAACAGTGCAGTTACTTCACAGGCACTGGTATATTACAGATGGCATCTTTGGTGAGCGAGAAGTAGAGGGCGAAGGTGTGGTAGGCGAGCAGCCTACACTTGAGAGCGGTGAGTCTTTCGATTACACCTCATGGTGTCCCGTATCTGAAGAGTACGGTAGCATGCGCGGGTATTTTACCTTTAAGGAACTGCGAACTGGGGAAATAGTCTATGCTGAGATAGAAACTTTTCTACTGATGCCAGAAGAAGCCTTAAACTAGGGAATATACTATTCCAATAACACCTACCGCCCAGCAGTAGTACGCAAAGTATGAGAGCTTGCTTTTCTTTACTATCTCTATCATCCACTTGCAAGCAAAATAACCTGCCACTAGTGCCGCCATAAATCCTGCTATAACTGTAGAATCTACTATAAGTGCAGAGGCTTGCTCAGTATCAGTAAGATCAAAATAATCTTTAAACTCCTTGGCCATAGCTCCAAAAATGAGAGGCAATACCATCAAGAAACTAAAGCGTGCAGCTTTTTCTCTATTGATACCCAGCATAACGGCAGAGGCTATTGTACTCCCACTTCGGCTTATTCCAGGCATAATAGCAATCGCTTGCACAACGCCCAATGCAAAAGCACTTTTATAGGTCACACTACCAGACGGGCTTTTTGCTCTGTCCGAGAGAAAAAGGATGACCCCTGTAAGCAGTAACATGGCACTTACCAGTAACACATTGCCATTGTAAAAATCATCTATTTGGTCTTTTAACAAGACCCCGACTAAAGCTGCTGGAATCATGGAGATAATGACCAAAAGTGCAAACTTGGTTTCATCATTCCATTTAAACTCAAATAACCCTCTGAATATCTGAATGATATCCTCCCAAAAGACAATGATAGTACTCAATGCTGTGGCAAAATGAAGCACTATGGTAAAGAGTAACCCTGCTTCTTTTTCTTCTATACCAAAGATGGCCTTACCTAACTCGATATGGCCACTACTACTCACTGGTAAAAACTCAGTAAGTCCTTGGACAATACCAAGGACAATAGATTCTATAAGCGTCATTATGCACTTTTTGGTTTTTTCATGATAGCTACAATCTCAATCAAAAATCCTAGTACCACTACAACAGGCGCTAACGTTGTCTTTCTGAAATCATAAATATCTTCCGTTCCATACATAAGTACAAAACCCAATACTACTACAACCAGACCTATGATCATTAACATATAGTTCTGTTTCTCAAAGATAAAAGTAGAATTAGAAGGAGTAGATTTCTCGGTTGTTTTTTTAGATGTGCCCATTATATGTATCTTCTTATCGGTATGTGTCAGTATATTTTTAGTGAGGAGTCTCGTGCTAACCAAATAGCTATTGCTTCTCCTTCAATTAGCAAATATAACATCAAAATGTATGCATACCAGTTTTCACTAAAATGCAATCCTATTGTGCTTATATTCAAATCTGTAGAATGTAAAGAACAGAGACAAGCAATCACCCTCCTTGACACACT
>DNHN01000082.1 GCA_003485825.1 Bacteroidota bacterium
CATAGCCTCAGGCTTACCTTCTTGCTCTGCTATTTCTCTTCCTATTTGAAGTTCTTTTGCTTTTACTTCTTCAGAAACGGCATCTTCATCTACTGCTATGGGATTCATCGCAGCTATTTGCATAGCTAGTGATCTACCTGCTTCTAATGCAGTTTCGTCTGCTGAGTTTAGTGCTACTAGTACACCTATACGATTTGCACCGTGGTTATACGCAGCTACTCCCTCAGAATAAACAAGAGCATAATTAGATATTTCTATCTTTTCACCGATTACAGCTGTTTTATCTATACATACCTCACCTAGGGTTTTTCCATCCCAAGCAGTAGCAAGTAAAGCATCTTTGTCAGCTACTTTGTTTTCTAATGCGTAATCAGCGATGCTGTTTGCAAAAGTGACAAAGTCTTTATTGATAGCTACGAAATCAGTTTCGCAATTTACCTCTACTACTATACCGTAGGTGTTGTCAGCAGAAGCTTTTGCTATAGATAACCCTTCTGCGGCTTCTCTATCGGCTCTTTTAGCGGCTTTGGCAGCTCCTTTTTTTCTAAGGATGTCTACTGCTCCGTCTATATCTCCGTCAGATTCTTGCAAAGCTTTTTTGCAATCCATCATACCGGCACCTGTCATTTGTCTGAGCTTATTTACTACAGACGCTGTGATAGTTGTCATTATTCTATTAATTATAAAATGTGTTGTTGTATTAAATTAACTGTTAGAAAGCGATTAAGCCTCTTCTGTTTTAGCAGCAGCATCGGCAGTAGCTTTTGCTGCCTTCGCTTCTTCTGCTTTTAATTCAGCTTCGTCACTATCTTTCTTTGCTTGCTCTTTTTTCTGAGCTCTTTCTTGTAGACCTGCAGCTATTGCATCGGTTACTTCAGAGATAAGAATATTTAAAGACTTCGCAGAGTCATCGTTTCCTGGAATAGCGTAATCTACTTTCGTAGGATCAGAGTTAGTATCTACGATAGCAAAGATAGGTATGTTCAGCTTTTGAGCTTCTTTTACCGCAATGTGCTCACGCTTTACATCTACTACGAAAAGTGCTGCTGGTATTCTGTTTAACTCCTCAATACCACCAAGTACTCTTTGAAGCTTCTCTTGCTCACGAGTCTTCATCAAACGCTCCTTCTTGTTCATGTTATCGAAGGTTCCATCGGTTTTCATTTTTTCGATGGCTTGCATTTTCTTGATAGACTTACGCACTGTAGCAAAGTTAGTAAGCATACCCCCTAACCATCTCTGGCTTACGTAAGGCATATTTACTTTCTTAGCATTTTCTTCTAAGATATCTTTAGCTTGCTTTTTAGTAGCTACGAACATCACCTTACGGCCTGTGCGAGCTATGTTAGCGATTGCACTTTTAGCATCCTCTAACTTAGCAGAAGTTTTGTTAAGATCTATTATATGGATCCCGTTTTGCTCCATAAAGATATATGGTGCCATTTTAGGATTCCACTTACTAGTAAGGTGACCAAAGTGTACACCTGCTTCTAATAATTTTTCTGTACTTACTGCCATAATATTAACGCTTGCTAAATTGTGTTTTCTTTCTTGCTTTTGGTTGACCTGGTTTCTTACGCTCTACAGAACGAGAATCTCTAGTCATCAGACCTTGTGCTCTCAGGGCAGGTTTTAGATCAGCATCCATTTCTACCAATGCTCTTGCTATAGCAAGTTTGATAGCGTCTGCTTGACCAGTAGTACCACCACCGTCTACATTTACCTTTATGTCAAATTTACCTTCTAACTCACATACAGTAAGCGGTAAATTAACATAGTACCTTGACTCTGGAGAAGCAAAGTACTTTTCTAACGGTCTGTCATTCACCGTAATAGTACCTTTACCTTCACTCATGTATACACGAGCTACTGATGCTTTTCTTCTCCCAATTGTATTTATAACGTCCATATAATTATTAAATCTCTACTTTGGTTGGCTTTTGAGCCGCGTGTGGATGCTCACTACCTACATATACATTCATATTTGTAAATAATTTACGTCCTAATCTATTTTTAGGTAACATACCTCTTACACCTCGTTCTACAAGATCTTTTGGTTTTCTGATTAGCATTTCTTTTGCTAATGTTACTCTTCTACCGCCTGGATACCCACTGAAGTTTTGATACTCCTTGGTGTCCATTTTATTACCTGATAAGGTAACCTTTTCAGCGTTGATCACTATGACATTGTCACCACAATCCACGTGTGGAGTGTAGTTAGTCTTGTTTTTGCCTCTTAGTATTTTGGCAACTTCAGAACAAAAACGACCTAGCGTCTTTCCTTCAGCATCAACTATAACCCACTGTTTGTCAACAGTCTTGCTATTAGCTGATATGGTTTTGTATGATAATGTATCCACAATTAAACTTTTTTATTCTTAAAAATCGGGCTGCAAAAGTAGCACTTTGCTATATATATTCAAGCAAAAGCGAGAAAAAAAATAGATGTGGAAAAGGTGAATGGGAATTAGCCATTTATTACACGTGCTTTTGCCAGTATTCTACATCTACCCATTGCTCCATTTTATATCCCACCTTATCAAATCGTCCGATTTTTTTAAAACCGAGTTTTTCGTGCAATTTGATGCTTGCTTCGTTGGGGATGGTTATGCACGCGATTGCGTTTACTACCTCAAAAAGTGCGAGGGATGATAGAAGGGCATTATAAAGTCTTTGACCTAAACCTTTGCCTTCGTGATCAGGATGAATGTATATGGTAGTTTCGGCACTATGCTTATACGCAGTCTTAGCTTTCCATGCTGCAGCGTAAGCATAACCTAAAACGCTATCTCCAGTGTGCATTACGAGCACCGGGTAGTTTTTTTGGAGGGAAAGGATCTTGTCAGATAATTGAGATACGGTGTAAGGTTCTTCGTCAAAGGTGATAAGCGTATTTTTAATATAGTGGTTATATATATCCACTATCTGACTGAGGTCATCTTGCGTAGCTTCTCGTATATACGTGTTCTGCATCGGGTATTAGTTTTGTTATTCGCCAGTCAGTTCTCCCATCTGTATGGCTAATCCATCCAGTGCAGCAGATACAGGTAGTTGACACATGAGTCTACTTCCTTCCACGTCCAGTACAAAAGCTTCATCCAACATGGCTTCTTCGTCTTCACTCATTTCGGGTAATTTGTGATCGCTTTTTACGATGCAATTGCACGTAGCACACATAGCCATACCTCCGCAGGTAGCTTTTATAGGGAGCTCGTTTGCACGTATAGCTTCCATTACATTGAAGCCCATATCGATAGGAGCTTGTATATCGTGAGTCTTACCTTCCAGGTCCGTCACGTGTATGGTTATCATATCTTCCACGGGTGCAAATTAAGTCTAAGAATAAGTTTAAGTCAAAGTTTATCTATACCTGACTAAGTTCTCTTTACTGATTTAGAATCAATAGGGGTAACTGCTTTTTTGAATAAATAGAGTCATTAATAATTACCGAAATGAAATCGTAGTCCGCACATATGCCACAACAGCCTCCATCGCCTTGAGGTGTTACGTTCCTATATTTTATACTGTGAATTATTAGGCTATCCTGATTAGGAATAATAACGTAGCCTGTGTCAACTCCTGCTTCCTCACCTCTAGTAGGATCTATGTTGAGGTCATCAGAGCTTATCGAGGGATAAGAAATTAGGCGTCTTTCAGTTTCTGGGCCTTTATACGTTATTGAGTCTAGTTGATTCTGAGAGAAACTATTCAGCCCGTCTGTTTTAAAAGTTAGTAAAGGCATTCCAAATACAACAGGACACGGAGCACAAACTACGTCATTGCACCCCAAAAAGCGACAAGATGAATTGGTGAATAATAGTACAGATAGAAAAATGTAAACGCTAAATTTCATAACTCAAAGATGCAACTTCTACCACCTACCTGCGGCCGCTACAGCACTCCTTACACTGCCATGTTTCAAGAGCAAATCTTTAGCCGTATACTCGTCTAGCCCCGTCTGCTCCATAATCATTCGTGTGCCACGGATTACTAGCTTTTTATTGCTGAGCTGCATATCTACCATACTATTGCCTTGCACATGGCCTAGTTTTATCATCAGACTGGTGCTAATCATGTTGAGTATCAGTTTTTGTGCAGTGCCACTTTTCATGCGGGTGCTACCCGTTACATATTCCGGCCCCACGACTACCTCTATTTTGTGGTCTGCTATATCGCCTATTTTACTTTCAGTATTGCACGCTATTGCCCCGCACGCAACGCCATTGACTTTGCACTGTTCTAATGCGCCTAGTACATATGGTGCTCCTCCACTGGCACTTATGCCTATTACAAAATCCCGTTTGCTAATGCTGTGCTCTTGCAAATCATACCATCCTTGAAGTGGATCGTCTTCGGCATTTTCCACCGCCACACGTATGGCAGGATCTCCTCCTGCTATTATGCCCACTACCAGTCCTTGAGGTACTCCGTATGTAGGAGGGCATTCGCTAGCATCTACTATTCCCAGTCTTCCGCTGGTGCCGCTACCTAGATAAAATAGTCTGCCTCCATTGAGCATTTTTACATAAGCCGCATCTATAAGAGCTTGTATACTATCCAGTTCTTTTTCTATGGCGAGTGGAACCGTCTTATCTTCTTGGTTCATCCCTTGCAGGAGTTCTAAAGTAGATTTTTGTTCTAGGTCGTCGTGGTTTGATGATGATTCTGTGGTGAGCATGGTGTTATTATAAAACGAAGTCTAGGTGATTATTGCTGTTTACTGTAGTCGTGTTTTTTACGTCATAAGCCTTTGTAAATGACGCTGGAAATTTAGGCTTCTTGTTTGGATTGTACTTGAATTCGAATGCCTCTATTTTGGCATTGTACTCTTCTATGTAATCTATTTCTTGCTGTGCGTGTGTTCGCCAGAAGTATGTATTGCAATCATAACTGTGATTTTGGTTCCTTTTTTGTCGCTCACTTACCAGGTAGTTTTCCCACAGGGCTCCTATGTCATTTCTGTATTCTATGGATTGAAACTGACGTATAACAGCATTCCGTATCCCATTGTCAAAGAAGTAGAATTTCTTACTTTTTTTTATTTCATTCCTCAGGTTTCGGCTGAGAGAACGTAGTTCAAATATGATAAAGGCTTTCTTGAGCAAATCGAGATATCGCTCCGTAGTGTGAAAATCTATACTGGCTTGTTGTGAGAGTTCGCTGATAGATACTTCACTACCTACCTGAAATGCTAAAGACTGTACCAGTTTCTCGAGGGCAGCAGGTTTTTTTATATTATCTAGAGACAGGATATCTTTGTATAATAGGCTGTTGGTTATCACTGTGAGCAGCTCTTCTTCACTTCCGGGTGAGGTCACTATCTCTGGATAGTAGCCGTAGATGAGTCTATGAGATAGCA
Organism: Bacteroidota bacterium; assembly: GCA_003485825.1. Classification (GTDB taxonomy): domain Bacteria; phylum Bacteroidota; class Bacteroidia; order NS11-12g; family UBA9320; genus UBA9320. Next base: position 5,360 of record DNHN01000082.1, read on the forward strand.
GGCGTTGCTCTTCTCGCTGAGAAGTATCGCTTATTAATTCGGATGTGCTCATAGGATATACTTGATACTCCCACTTCCTGCCAGTGAGTGGTTCATTTATCTCGTTAGCTAATTCAAAAGAAGAAGAACCTGTGGCTATGACTTGAAGGTCTTTGAGCTGATCAGTTAGCAGCTTAAGGGTGATTCCTATGTTCTTAATTCTTTGGGCTTCGTCTATGATAACGAGTTTATTTTGGCCTATGAGTCTTCTCAGCTCTGTAGAAGACACCTCCGTTAGCGATTTGCGGTCATCTGGTTCGTCTCCATTAAAAAACTCCACGGGGATGTTACTTTGAGATGCGATATGCTGGAGCAATGTAGTTTTTCCTACTTGCCTAGAGCCATAAAGAATAATGACCTTTCCGTCACCCAGTCGATCTAGTATTTTTTGAGAAATAGTACGACTTATCATGATGCAAAAGTATTAATTTCGGAGTCAAGTCCTGTATTTTATATTAATTT
>DNHN01000122.1 GCA_003485825.1 Bacteroidota bacterium
ATCCAAAAGTACTTTACACCGGAGGTGTTTCCGGCTCTTTATTTAAAAGTACTAATGGAGGTTCTACTTGGTACCCATTAACCTTAGGGGATGATAATTTTGGAGTAGTTAGTATGGCTCAAACCAGCGATGGGCACTTGTACTACGGTACTGGAGAAAATGGCCAACTACTCTTCCAACAAAGCGGAGCAGAATCTTCTGGTTTTGAAGGGATGGGGATGTTCAAATCTACTGACGGAGAAAACTTCTCTTTAGTTCCTAGTTCAAATACATTTGGAAACATACACGCCCTCATAGCTCACCCTACTGAGAATTGGATTTTCTGTGGGTCTTCAAACGGACTAAGAGTGAGTAAAGATGCAGGGGCTACTTGGTCATTGCTTAGACCTGGTAATTGTAGAGATATCAAATTCAATAAAAATGGTGTAGCTATGGCTTATGTAGGTAATCTCCTGTGGAGATCTGCTACTCCTTCAGATGGATCTTCTTATGTGGCCATCACTGATAACATCGCTACAAACAGACGATCTGTAATAGCTTGGGCTGAATCAGACCCTAACTATTGCTATGTGGTTTCTACCGGTGCAGTAAGTGTAGACTGGGATGGTCTAAACGGTAGTTATGGTAGTGCTCTAGTTGGTTTGTATAGATCTAAAGATGCTGGTCTTACTTTTGAAAGACTGGTAGGTGAAATGACTCAATTTTTTCACCCTTTTTCTATCATAGACTTGCAAGCCCAAGGGTTATACAATATGGCTCTTGGAGTACATCCTAGAGATAAAAACAGAGTATTCATCGGAGGAATTCAGTTTGCAGAATGGACAGAAGAAGAAGGACCTAAAATAGTTGGGAATCTTTTCGATTCACCTCAAAATCCTTTTGGTATACACGCAGACAAACACTTCATAACGTTTGATAACACCGGCACAGACCCTATTATGTACATCTGTAATGATGGAGGAATAGCTCGTACCACAAATGCAGAATTAAACAACTACAGAGACATCAGTACAAACTTTATAACTACTCAGTTTTTTGGAATAGCTGCAAGTAAGACTGGTGTGCTAATGGGAGGAACTCAAGATAACAATACGATGATCATCTCTGGACAGTCCTTCCCTAGAAAAATAGGTGTAGATGTAATCGGTGGAGATGGTTTCCAGTGCGCTATCAGCCAATACGACCCTAAGTATATGTTTGGGGAAAGTCAATATGGAAACCTTAGAAGATCTATCACCGGCGGCGGTGCTTTCTCTCCGATATGGGACAACCGTATTAGAGCTTCATTTAACAGCACTCGTCAACCTACATCATCGTTTAACACTGCTATCACACTGTGGGAAAATCCTCAAATACTTGCAGAACTAGAAACCAGAGAAAAAACACCAGAAGACGATAGTCTAATAGACGCTAGACTATACTACGGTGCAGACGATGGAGTTTGGATGGTTAAAAATGCTCTTGCTAGAGCTCACGATGGGAAAACTCCTAAAGACAATGGAGCTATACGTTGGTTTAGAGTAGCCAATATATCTTCTCAAATACACTACATGAAACCTACTGTAGATGGCCAATCTCTTTTTGTATGTACTGACAATGGAGTTCTCTACAGAGTGGATAGTCTACTCGCTGCACAATTTGATACTGCAACGCTAGTAGCAAGAGATGCTATATCTCCTAAATGTACACTTACTCGGATCAACCAAGATCTTAATCTTGGGGGCAGAACAGTTACCTCTATCGCCATAGATCAAGCAGATCCAAACAGAGTAGTTATGACTGTAGGAAATTACTCAGGAACAACGTTTGTATACATAACTGAGGATGCATTATCAGACAATCCATCTTGGAGAAGCATTCAAGGAAATCTTCCTCGCTTCCCCGTATACCACGCGATAATAAGTGAGGATGATCCAGATATTATCATCTTAGGTACTGAATTCGGAGTATGGGCTACAAACAACGGTAGTGCTACTAACCCAACGTGGGCGGAAGCTATAGAGGGAGTAGATCCTGATATGCCATTACCACGAGTTCCGGTTTTTGACCTAATACAAGTAGCTGCTAATTCAAGTACTGGTGCTACAGTATATGCAGGTACACATGGTATGGGAATCTGGTCTAGCCAGTCATTACTAAGTAGTGTTCCAAAAGCAGAGAAAGGTCCAGAGAAAGCAGTAGCTATAAGTGCCTATCCAAATCCTGCTAATGCATTTGTAAACATCGAAACTAAAATCGTTGGAGCGTATACGCTAACTGTTTATAATCTATCGGGTCAAGCTGTAAGCACGCAATCTGGAACGAACAACGGATTAGTAAAACTCAACACGACAAATCTAGTTACGGGTAATTACTTTGTAGAAGTACTCGGGAAAAACCAGAAAGCTGTTACTAAAATAATTGTTCAGCACTAAAACATATTTTTAATAATAATTGAATTAAAGCCTTCTGTAATGTACAGAAGGCTTTTTTTGTACCTATGAAAGAAGCACTACTAAGGATACTATCTTGGGTATGGGATATCCCCATAGAGAAAACCTCTTCACCACAAAATGAATACTTAGA
>DNHN01000161.1 GCA_003485825.1 Bacteroidota bacterium
GTGGGTATGGTAAGCGACCATTTTGCAGATTGCTGGCGTGCTAGATCGAGACTATGATACTTCTTGTTACTACGATAGAAGTGTGTTTGTGGTTTATAAAGAAGACTTACCAAAAGGATAGTAAGAAAAATAACAGTTTCGACTCTGCAGAGGCCCAACAAGGAAATGTTTCAAGCCAGGTATATTATCACACATCCAGCCACCGGAGACTTATCATGTGACGAGGGAAAACGGTATACCCAAAAGCTCAAACTCCGCAGACTCCAAGAGTTGGTAAATCTCGGTACACTGTCTCAATGGGATACCCATGAATTTTATGACTATGTGGCTAACGGTACAGATAAAATAAAAAAGAAGAATAGTAACGATGAGAATGAGCTGTTTCCAATAGGAGGTGAAAGTGGGAAAGGTGGGCCGATGAAGATGTTGTTTTTTAGTGTTTTCGGCATTTTGGTGCTGTATTCTTTGAGTAGACTTAGCAGTTATAGTACAGGTTAAACACGCTGAAAGATAAATACCCAAAGACCTGCCAATGCAGGTCTTTTTTTATGTTTACTTTGTACGCTGATGAGTACGTCACGCAAGATATATGCAATAGGAGGATTTGTACTTACGTTTATCACAGCTTTCATGGTGGTGAGTAACTACAATTCATACAAGCATCCTGAGGAAATTACACTAATTAAGGCATCTATTCTGAAGGCCATGGAAGATCAACGCACCCTATATGGGTCTGATGGTATGGACGATGTATACGACTCATTGGAAGAAAACATAGAGACCAATCTGACAGAGTATAGGTATAAGAGAAGCTCATTATTCAAAGGCATAGGAGCACTGATTGCTCTGCTAGGGAGTGTGTTTTTACGAAGACGTATGCGAGTGGGTGCCCACCTATTTATAGGAGGTATGCTGTTCTCTATTATAGGTACATTTTATTTTCACAGCCTTGGACTCACAGGCTGGTCTCTTACAGTGATGCCGCTTATTTTTACCTTAATTGTAGGTACCGTTGTGTACAGAAAAAGAGCAAGCCTTACGTAAACGCCTATGTATAGTAAAGCTCAAGTCATAGACGGATTAGTATACTTTAATACACTGAGGCCCAGAAGACTGTGGAATGCTGTTAAGATATTCCTGTCGTATCATGCCAGTAAAATTACCAAGAAAAACTATCATCGTGGATTGCCTATTTCTCTTTCTCTAGAGCCTACTACCAGTTGTAACCTACGCTGCCCTGAGTGTCCTAGTGGCTTACGCGCATTTAGCAGACCAATAGGAATGTTAGAGCCAGAGATAAATAAGAAGGTGATAGACCAACTGCATAAGCAGCTCACCTATATTACGTATTATTTTCAGGGAGAACCCTACCTCAATAAAGACTTTACAGACATGGTGAGCTATGCTACCAAGCACAATATATACAGTGCTACAAGTACCAATGCTCACTATCTTACGGATGCGAATTGTAAAAAGACTATAGACAGTGGGCTAAGTAGGTTAATCATATCGATAGATGGTGTAAACCAAGAGAGTTACGGGAAATATCGTATTGGGGGAAAACTGGATAAAGTGATAGAAGGAACTAAGAATATGGTAAAATGGAAGAAGACTACGGGCAGTAGGACTCCTTTTATTATATGGCAGTTTATTGTTTTTGGACATAATGAAGGTGAGATAGAAGAGATCCAGCAGCTAGCCAAGGAAGTAGGAGTAGACCATCTCGCGTTAAAAACGGCACAGATTTATAACTTCGAGCAAGGGAGTGACTTGTTGCCGAAAAATCCTAAGTATTCTCGATACGAAAAAAAGGGACTGACATACAAGATTAAGAATGGGCTGCTGAGTCACTGCTGGCGTATGTGGCAAGGTTGCGTTATTACGTGGGATGGTAAGGTGGTTCCGTGCTGTTTTGATAAGGATGCGACCTACAGATTAGGGGAACTTGAAAATATGACATTTCAAAAAATTTGGTATGGAGAAGAGTATAATCGCTTTAGAAGACTAATACTTAAGAGCCGCAGTAACATTGATATTTGCAAAAATTGTTCTGAAGGAACCCAAGTGTGGGGTTAATAAGCTAAAAATTATTTTTGAGTTTTGTCAAATTAGTGTAATATTGCTTACTTTAATTTAAAAGAAAAATCGAAATTATGAATAAAAACATACTAACACTTTTTGTTGGCTTACTCGCTTTTACCCTAGCTGCTGATGCTCAATCGTACACCAAGAAATTTGGTATTGAGATAAATGGTGGTCTAAGGGAGTACCATGGAGATCTTGGTTCTGCGGCTTATTTCAAGCAAAATCCAGATTATCAAGGAGTCGGAGGAGGATTTGGGATGTACCTAAACCCATCTTTTGACCTTAATCTATATGGTAGTAGTGGAGATATAGGTTTTTATAAGACTTCGTATGACGTGGTGTTAGCAGAAAACTATAGACAAGGTTTTAGATCTAGAGTAACAGAAGGTATGATTGGTGTTACCTACAAACTTAACAATGGGTATATCATTGCTGAAGATGCTAGGTTTAAGCCATTTCTTAGAGCTGGTATAGGTGCTATGCAGTCTATTTCTAAATTTACTGAGGGCTCTACTCGTGTAGGTGGAAAAGATGACTACTGGTTTGGATCGCAAAACAGAACTTGGATTGCGTCGCATTGGAATGCGGGTCTAGGGTTGAAAATTAAATTAGCTGAGTCACTGGATCTTGTGATTAGCGAGCAGTTTAATTATACTTTTGATGATAACTATGATGCTAGCCCATACTCATTAGCAGGAGCTAGACTGAATGTGTCTCCAGATGGCAATAAGCCACTTCATGATATTTACTTGTATCACTCATTGGGTTTTGTGTTTAACTTCGGAGCAAGTGGAAACACAGGAGGATATAAAATTAAGGATAGTGATAACGACGGTATTAGTGATGATTTTGATATCTGTCCTAAAACTCCAGAAGGTTATGCAGTAGATACTGTAGGTTGTCCTTACGATAGAGATAAAGATGGTATTGTAGATGAAGAAGATAAGTGTCCGGATGTAGCTGGTAGTGCAGAATTTAATGGTTGCCCAGATACAGATGGTGACGGCATACAGGACAGTGAAGATAAATGCCCTAAGAAAGCAGGAAGCAAAGAAGGTGAAGGATGTCCAGATAGTGACGGTGATGGACTATATGATCACATAGATAAGTGTCCATACTCTGCAGGAGCCAAAGACAGTGATGGTTGTCCTAAGGATGACAAAGACGGAGACGGTATAGCAGACGCTGAAGATAAATGCCCAGAGGTGCCAGGTATAAAAGCATTTGCTGGTTGTCCAGATAGTGATAAAGATGGCATACAAGACAGTGAGGACAAATGTCCACTGAAAGCAGGAACTAAAGAAGGTGAAGGCTGTCCAGATAGTGACGGAGACGGTGTATACGACCACTTGGATGTATGTCCTGCTAATCCTGGTGTAGCTGCTAACAAAGGTTGTCCTGAGATCAAGCAAGAAGTACAAGATGAGATCAAGCTTGCAGCACAAGGTATTTACTTTGAAAGTAATAAGGATGTAATCAAAGCGGTATCTTTCAAAAACTTAGACAGACTAGCTGAGATCATGGTGGAGTACAAGGAGGCCCAGGTGATCATAGAAGGTCACACAGACAGCGAAGGAGCTGATGCGGCGAATATGACACTTTCTCAAAAAAGAGCTGACGCTGTAAAAAGATACATAGCATCTAAAGGGGTAGCAGCGAGCAGAATGACGGCTATAGGCTATGGAGAAACTAAACCAGTAGCTGATAACGATTCTGCAGATGGCAGAGCACTAAACAGAAGAGTAGACTTTAACTTAGTTTACTAATAGCAACGTACTAACCAAAAACTAAAACTATATAAGAGGTGGCTCAGTTATGAGCCACCTCTTTTTTTATTCATAATTACAGATTTTGTGCCGAAATAGAACTTCCCGAAATGATTATTCTGAGGAGATGAGATTTCTGTAAATTATGATTAGCAGATGGTATATTGGAATTATGCGATGGGAATTAATTCGCTATTGAAAGTGGTAGGCTTGAGTGTTAAACAATAACCGAGTAGTTTGATATACAGATAAAAGTGGCTTAGGTAAGCTAAGGATGGCTTTGGTATTCAATACTAGTGAGTTGAAAAAAGAGTAATGGAGATAAGAAAACTAATAGTCGAATTAGTCCTCATCCTCATCTTCTTCATCTAGAACTTCATCTACATCCTCTTCATCGATATCAAGGTCAGCATCCTCCTCATCTTCATCCTCATCGTCCTTGGCAAGGTACTTTTGGTAGTATTCCTCATTTTCCATTTTAATCAAGTACACGCAGTCATCGAGAATAAGTTCTAATGCACGAATGCTTCCTCCACCTGCTTTAGGATAGTTTATAAGGGCTTCATCATCTACTCCTTTTGGGAATTCCTCACTTATGGCTTTTAGCAAATCCTTATTTGCATTTTTAAAAGACGTAATTATTCTTTTCATCCTAGTTAATTGTTAGTCAGTTTCTATAAACAAAGATTAATCTGTAATTTGAAAAAAGAAACAAGTTTTTTAAACAGTGTACGGTTTTTTAATCAAGTGCTCTTTGCCTATGCGTTTTGCGGCAAAATAGGCTACTATATGTCCAAGGTTTTTAAGGTTGTGTTTCATCCATTTAGCTTGGGTAGGGCAAGTAAGATCTCCTAGTTCAAGTACCAATTCGGCATCTCTTGTGATGGTGTATTTGAAGTTGTAGTAGTTGCTGAGATTCCTAGTGAAATTATCCTCATGCCACTTGTGTTTGAAGTAGCTGGAGTAAAAGTTGCGCCACTCATCAGCGGCTGGTTTATCAGTAGGGTCATCATATCCTATAGATGCTCCGCTGCCACACTGGTTAACACCTCCATCAAAGTGGATAGATAAAGCCAGATCTACTATACTATACTTTCGATGGTCGGCATTACTTCGTATTACGGATATACCTGCTTCTTGGAGTATGCAAGTGGCTTCATCTGCAACTATAGGAGTCCATTCTATTTCTACTCCATACGGGCTAGATGTACCAGTGGCTCCTTTTATTCTTCCTTCATGCCCTGCCTGTATGTAAATCTCAGCGCGCTCGTATTTTTTTATCCCTCCACTACCGAAGTAGTAATTTTTGGTAAAATACGGGTAGCCATAAGAGAGTAGGCATATAGGGATGAGTAAGCATATAATTTTAAGTAACTTTTCCATAAAACTTGTGTTGTATTACAAGAAGAACGGGAATACAAAAAACTATATTGTTTTAATAAGGGTTTTATAGAATGAAGTAGCTTTGCAAACAGAAAGCAATGAAGAAAATTTGGGAGAAGTTAAAGGTAAAATGGAACATAGAATCAGACGGTAGAATGGTCTGGATATTCATAATGTTCGCTATTACAGGTACCTCAGTTACGTTCATTAGACAACCATTTACAGAGGCTATTTTTCAAAAAAGCACCTATAGTGAGTTGTACTGGTATGAATTATTAATTACGCTGGTGATTGTTTATTTTGTTTATCAGCTATTGTTATTTACTATAGGCTCAGTAATGGGCGAGTATAAGTTTGTTCGATGGTTTCTTATAAAGATGAACAAAAGAATGCTGCCATTTTTAAAGAATTTAGAATGACAAAAGAAGAAGTGCTAAAGGCCCTGAGTTACGTAGACGATCCAGATCTCAACAAGGACTTGGTTACGCTCAACATGATACAAAATGTAGTAATAGAAAAGAAGCGAGTAGCTTTTGACCTAGTACTTACTACACCTGCTTGTCCTATGAAGGACAGCATAGCAAACGCTTGCAAGACGGCCATACATACTATGGTGGATAAGGATGCAGAGGTGGTGATGAATATCACATCTAATGTACAGCGAAGCCGAGCAGATAACACAGTACTTTCAGGTATCAAAAATATCATAGCTGTAGCTTCTGGAAAAGGAGGAGTAGGCAAGAGCACAGTAGCTCTTAACTTAGCTCGTACTCTTCAAAAGGCAGGAGCAAGAGTAGGCATCCTAGATGCCGATATACATGGACCGTCTGTTCCTACGTTGCTTGGGACTACAGATAAAAAACCTGAAATGGATGGAGACCTTATGCTTCCTATTGAGAAGTACGACTTAAAGACCATGAGCATAGGCTACTTAGTAGACGGTAAACAAGCACTAGTATGGAGAGGACCTATGCTTAGTAAGGCGATTACTCAGTTTTGTAGTGATGTAAAATGGGGAGAGTTAGATTATCTATTCGTAGATTTACCTCCAGGAACGGGAGATGCTCACCTAAGCATTATACAGCATATACCACTTAGTGGCGTAGTAATAGTGACTACTCCAGAAGATGTAGCTGTGGCAGATACGCGGAAGGCTATTGATATGTTTAGTAATCCGCACCTAAAACAGAATATCCTAGGGGTAGTAGAAAACATGAGTTACTTTCAACCCGAGGCAGAAGGTAAAAAGTATTACTTATTTGGCAGAGATGGAGGTCAGAAACTGTGTGATGAATGGAGTTTAGATTTGCTAGGTCAGATCCAGGTAAAAGAGGACAAGTCTTTTGAAAGTCTTCATAGTGAATACTTGCCCGTGGTAGGTAAAATAGTACAAAAACTATCTGTCCTAGCTGCGAGTAGATAAAAAGAGGTAAATTTGAACAAGTAAAATGTCAATACAAGAAACAACAATAGAAGAAGCTTTGGAAAGCATGAGACCGTTTTTAAGAAAAGACGGCGGAGATGTAGAGCTAGTTTCTTACCAAGACAATATAGTAAAGCTAAAGCTTCTTGGAGCTTGCAGTACATGCACTATTAGTCACCTTACAATGAAAGCGGGATTAGAAGAAACCATCAAAAAGATGCTTCCTGAGGTGAAGGAAGTAATGGCAGTAGAGTAACACACAGATTCGTTATGCAACGAACCGTGTCATACGCTAATTTTATCCAATTTGTAAATACGTACAGTATCTGGGTGGCTATTGGCTCATTTAGTTCCTACCTATTTTTCAGCAAACTGTATGATGTTCAACCGAACTATTTGATAGCAATTGGTTTGTCCTTAGGAGTGTGGGTCATTTATACGCTTGACCACTTGTTTGATGGAATAAAACTGAAGGATAATGCCTCCACTATTAGACACAAGGAACACTTTCATAAACAGAGAAAGATTAAGTGGCTGCTAATTTTAGTTACTGTGGTATTGGGTATATTGGCTTTGTTTGTTACCCCGCCTTACTTCACGTTTATCGGAACGTTACTGATGCTAACTTGTGCTCACTTCATAGTAAATTATCTTGTTCCTAGTAAGGTCAAAGAGTTGCTATTTTTAAAAGAAGCCTTCATTGCGTTTATAGTTACTTTGGGCTTTGCCTATACACCTTTTTTAGAGGTGCATGACACAGATAGCTTTGGAGATATTATCCCATATCTGTGTTTTCTATTTTTTATAAATTTTGCGAATTTGATATTATTCTCCTTATTTGATAAGGATGCTGACAGAGAGACAAACACGTTGTCTATTGCTGAATTTTATAGTGATAGTACATTGAAAATTTTTATCAGTGTAAATTTGATGCTATCACTATACTTTGCTTGGGTGTTATTTACTCACCTATCATTAAGTGCAATAGAATTTAGCGTTGTACTTTTAATGCTACTTACCCTATTTATCATCAGCCAGTTCTCTAACTATTTCAGTCAAAATGATAGGTACCGTTTTTATGGCGACCTTATCTACGTTTACCCGCTTGCTGTGATGCCATTCCTTTAGTAAAGCACGACCTGCATCTAGGTTCGTATTGATCTCTTTCCCCGAGCTGAACTTGTCCTCCCGATTTAGTAAATCTATAGGAGTACTGTGCTACATCGCCACATTGCATGCATATAGCGTGTACCTTGGTAACATACTCTGCCATGGCCATAAGGTGTGGCATTACCCCAAAAGGCTGAGCTAAGTAATCCATATCCAATCCGGCTATGATTACTCGTTTACCCCTATTAGCTAGTTTATCTACTACAGCTGGCAGCCCTTGGTCAAAGAATTGAGCCTCGTCCACGCCTATTACATCTATACCATCGACCCATTGTAGCATTTCCTCTGCATGGTCCACTGGAAACGAGTCTAAATAGTTGTCATCGTGAGAAACTACTTTTACTTTATCATACCTTGTTTCCATCTTAGGCTTGAAGATACGAACGTTTAGATTGGCTATTTTGGCTCGTTTCACGCGCCTGATGAGTTCCTCCGTTTTGCCAGAGAACATAGATCCACACACTACTTCTATCCAGCCTTTACTATTTTTAGGTTCTATAAACATGCGGTGTTGATAATGGATGCCGAAAGTAATATTAATTGGTTTTATTCGTACCATTAATATGAGCAGAGATAGTATTCACAATCGAATAGACGAATTATTGGGCGTTTTGAGCATACACAATAGTAGACTTAGCTTGCACACAGAAAAGTTGTCTCAGTTAGATATAGACGTGCTTCGGAAGCAGTGCATAGATTTATATGACGAAGTAAATAAGCTCGCTTTACAAGGCAAAATAAAAAGTAAGATAGCCGCCGCACCGGCGGTGGAGGATACACCGGAACCTCCCAAAGCTCAGACTCCGTTAGTGGCAGAATCTAAACCTGAACCCACTCTGGAAGAGGAGATTGTAGAAGTACCCAAAGCACCAGCACCAGTTAGTAAAGAAGAGAAAGCGACAAATCCGTCTACCAACTCGGTAGCTAACAAACCAGAAGATGAGATGCTATCCCTTTTCGAAAAATTTAGCAGTAAACCTATAGATAGTATAGCTAAAGGGGTATCTGTAGCGAAACGATTTGAGTTTCAGAGTGCCTTTTTTGATGGAGACAATAAGGCATACAATCAGTTCATGGCTAGCTTGGATGACGCAGGAGGTAGAGAAGCGGCATTTGCAGTCTACCACGATTATAAGTCAAAGTATGAGTGGGATAACGAGGAGCTAAAAGACGAGCTAAAATCCTTGATGTATAGAAAGTATGTG
>DNHN01000043.1 GCA_003485825.1 Bacteroidota bacterium
TGCTTATCTACCATCCATCCTTTTGGTATCTCTTTGCCTTCTCTGCGAGCTATTTCTATCTTACCTCTTGCCACAGATGCCGTAGCTAAGTCTATCACGAGGGGATTTTCCTTTCCTGCGGGAAAAGCGTAGGCTATCGGATTTGTACCCAGCATCGCTTCTTTACTATGCGTAGGTGGTATAAACGGTGTAGCATTCGTCATTGCCATACCTATCATATCATGGGGCAATGCCATCATGGCATGATATCCTGCTATGCCGAAGTGATTACTATTTTGTATGGCTCCCCAACCACTTCCATATAGCTTAGCTCTATCTATAGCAATTTTCATGGCTTTGGGTGCTACGACTAATCCCAGTCCGCTATCTCCATCTATGGTAAATGTAGATTTATGTTCTCGTATAATCTTCACCTTAGGAGTCATGTTAATACGACCAGCTTCCCAAAGAGCTACGTAACCTGTAAGTCTTGACACACCGTGACTATCTACACCACGTATATCCGCACTAGTCAGCACTTCTGCAGCTTGCTCCGCGTCATCTTCAGTAGCTCCCATAGACTGAAATATGTCTACACTTATCTTATAGAGTCCTTCCTTGGTAAATACTTGCATTCTGCTACAAAAATGCATCTTTTTTTTATCTACTAATTGCTTGATATTAAATTGTTTATAATACAATACTATTTTAATTTTAATTTTATTCTCATTGTATGCAACATATTTGCATCCTAGCAGGTCTACCTTGAACCAAACCAAAAACAATACTAAAGCTAACCACTTGGATGAACTCGAACTTATCAAAGGATGTGTCGATAATGACGTACAATGCCAAAAGGTGCTGTACGAAAAGTATGCACCTAAAATGATGGGAGTAAGTCTACGGTATTGCAATAGTAAAATGGAAGCAGAGGATGTACTTCAAGATGCTTTCATTAAGGTTTTTGATAAAATAAAAACCTTTAAAGGAGAAGGTTCCTTTGAAGGATGGATACGAAAAATAGTGGTTTTTACTGCATTAAAAAGTAACGATAAAAGGGTTCGTAAATTTGAACCAGGATCATTGGAAAATGTGCAAGAACAGAGCTTTGACCCTTTGGCAATTAGCAATATGGAAACCGCAAATCTCTTGAGTATACTTCAAGAGCTCCCAGATGGATATAAAGCCGTCTTTAATCTATACGCTGTAGAAGGATACAGCCACCGAGAAATAGGAGAAATACTAGGAATAAGCGATGTAACTAGTCGCTCCCAGTACTCCCGATCAAAACAACACTTGATTAAACTTTTGGCCAAATACGGCATACAACGCTTATGAAAAATGATATAGAACATATCTTTCAGGAAAAATTTGACAACTTTGAGGCAGCACCGAGTTCAAGCCTTTTTGATGCTATACTCGCTAAACGTGCTGCGAAAAAAAGAAGAGCTGCTTGGCTGTGGAGTGCCGCTGCAGTCTGCACTATAGGGTTAGGTACTTGGTTCTTAACATCCAATATTACAGAAACCTCACCTCCGGTTGCCTACAAGAAGACTGAAAGCCCTACCCACTCTCAAAAGTCCGAACAAAATATCTCAGAAGAATCTGAAATTCTGCTGAGTGAGAAAATTGATCCCGTTATTCCTATTCAAGATACTAAAAAGCGTGATTCAAAAATAAACACTATCGCAGGGGCAATCCAATCAGATGCTAAGACTACAATTCAAAAGTCGCCTAAAACAACAGATGCTGCACCTCTCGTTAGGGATATTAATACTACAGTTAAAAAAGATGACCAATCTACCAACATAGTCAATAGTGACTATGCTGATTTATTCAATAAACTCGCCAAGGAAGACCAAGACGTGGACCGGTCTAAAGCAAGACTTTTCTTGGGTGATAAAAAGCAAGAAGTTGCGTCAGATTACAGACTTCCCACGAATAAAAATACCCCAATACCAGAACCGAAAAATATTCCACAAACAGAAGCTCATATACCTCTTCCAAATCCTTCAAATCTAGACTTATCAGCTGACACTACCGCCTCCCCTCTTCCTGTCCGAAAGCTAGTAACCCTCAATAGATGGAACATAGAAGCTACTGCCGGAGTAGGTGCCGGAAAAGGTATTCCAAGAAGCAGTGACCCAGCCTACCTGGAACTAAGAAGCACTACGGATAATCCTCGGCTTTCTTATGCCTTTGATGTACGCACCATATACCGTCTTAATCCAACATGGAATCTACAAGCAGGCCTATCCTATGTCAAACGCAACGAGGAGTTCACTTTTACTTCAAGTGATGCTTGGGAATACACAAGTCGTGAAGAAGTTAGAACACGGACTATTGTGCATCCAGTACTAGGAACAATACAAGAGGAATACACTGTAAATGTAACCGACAGTACACTGACTGCTGGAAAAAACTTGAGCAGTACCAATAGCTATACGTCCATCAGCATTCCCGTATCTGTAGAACGCATGATTATACTTAGCCCTAAGTGGACGATGTTAACCAAAGGAGGATTTTCGGCTGGTATCACAAGCCAGGCAACTGGTCAGATAGTGGTCTCTTCAGATGCCAATGAGCTTAGTCCACTCCAAGCTAAAAAAACAGGCATCCACGGAATTCACCTGGGTATCGGTGTAATGTACAGAGCCTCTGACCGGATTTCACTCATCGCATACCCCACAGGAAGTATGGACTTAGTGTCTAGAATAAATAGTGATGCTATATTTGAACAAAGAGACATGAACATTTACACACACATTGGTTTTAGAGTAAATCTATAATACATTGATAAAAAAAGGATTACTTATACTCAGCCTCGTGCTGAGCAACATAGCTCAAGGACAGACGGCATATACTACTCTTGGCAGTGACCATATTCTTCGTATCAATTCTAATGGCATACTCGGGGTAGATATCGACAACTTAGAACTCGCCTCATTTTCAGCTGGCACTTCCAATGCTTTTTTACGTCAAGCAGGATTATGGATAACTGCCAAAGATGATCAAGGGAACTTCCATACCGCAGTGCAGCGTTTAGCCTCAAAAGATTCATTTGACTTCTGGCCAGGGCCTATAGACACCTTAACAGGACAGACAGGTGACATCAATGCGTGGGATAAGGTATACCCTATTTCAAAAGAAGACATTGCCAATCACCTCGCCCATTTCAGAGATGATGGTTACATCGCAAGTGATAAAATAACAAACTGGCCAGCAGAAGGCAACTCTGGATTTTCAAAATATTTAGCACCATTTATAGATTACAATCTAGATGGCACATACAATCCTATGGACGGTGACTACCCTGCCATAAAAGGGGATGATGCCGTTTATTGTATCTTTAATGATATCAATGATGAACATACCGCATCCTTTGGAGCCAGCCTAGGAATAGAAGTACAAATGCTGGCGTACACCTATGCAGAAAGCAGTTCCATCTACTTAGAATATTATATCATCAATAGGCGTCCACGAACATACAATGATATTAAAGTTGGTTTTTTCTTAGACGGAGAATGCGGCCTGAGAACAGACAACTTTGCCGGCACATTAGAGCAGTATCCACAGACTATTTTCGTGCACAATGGTGATGCTATGGACGAAGGTTTTTTCGGCAATGAACTACCGTATGTAGGAGTAGTGTTTTTAAATGAAAACTTAAGCAAAAGCATCTCATTTACAGAGGGTAATGGCAAAAATGGAAGACCAGAAGTAAACGCCGATTTTATTCGTTTTAGTCAAGGTGTATGGAAAGATAGTACCCCACTAACTTTTGGAAGCACGGGCACAAATCCAGGAGAAGAAACACCCTTTATTTTTGCCCAAAGTAGCTCGAATAGCAATGAAATCTGGACAGAAATGAATGAGGGGAATACCCCAGGATCACGAACTATATTAGGCATCACTCAAGAGTCTGAACTTTTACCTAAGGGATACATTAAACGAAATTTTGCAATCATCTCTGGGACTGTCAAATCTATAGAATCATTTGCAACAGCAATTAAAGAAAAAGCAAGTACGGCTTCTAAAATGTGGAAGGAGACCAACACTACTCCTATCCCCTTAGAGACTAATCTTCATGATGTATATCCTAACCCTTCTAGCGGCTCATTTACGGTAACTAATTTGACAAAGAATTCTGAAATTTATATCACTAATAATCAAGGAATTATAGCGTTTTCAAACAAAAATTTCATATCACCTGCTTACAGATGCAACATCTCCCTACCATTAGGAGTCTACTATATAACGATAATAACAAATAAACGAACAAGTCATAAACCATTGCTCATAACCCACTAATTAAAACCAAAAATGATAGGAAAAAGACATAAAAACACTTACATTGCGACGTCAAAATTAAACAACACGATAATGAAACATTACGATATGGTTAAATTGCTAAAAAAGAGCGTACTAGCTCTCTTATTCTTCATTCCAATTTTGTTTTCTGCGCAGAAAGCAGAAGCTACTCACATGATGGGAGCTGATATCACTTATCAAGCGATAGATTCATTGAAGTTTAAAGTTACGTTGAAATGGTACAGAGACTGTCTAGGTATTGCACTAAATAATGCGGGACAAATTACAGTACGCTGTGGAAATACTACTAGAACCATAACATTAACACGTGCTTCTATCAGAGAAATTACTCCTTTATGTGCTACTGCTGCTTCTAGATGTAGTCCTACGAATACTTATGGAACTGGAGAAGGTGTAGAAGAGCATACGTATACTGGAACCTTAGATTTCAATATAGCTCCATTGAGCGCTCTAGCTTCATGCTCCGGTCGAATAATCATATCTGGTGCTATAAATGCCCGAAATGGTGCGATTACCACAGGGCCTTCAGGAACACTCTATACGGATGCTGAAATTGATTTGAACAAGGCACCTACCAACTCATCCCCTGCTCTTACTTCTGAGCCTATTGCCATACTTTGCTGTGATCAACCGTTTTACTTTAATAATGGAGCACTAGATACCGCTAATTTTGACTCGTTATCTTACGAATGGGCTAATCCATTAAGAGGTTATAACCAAACTACGCAATACAGTGGTAGTTTCTCTTATCAAAATCCATTTACGGCTTATTACCCAGGTACACTGAAATTTCCTTTTAATAACCCTGCAGCTAATCCTCCAATTGGAGTTTACCTTGACCCGCTTACTGGTGACATAGTAGTAACACCTACAGACTGTCAACAGGTAACAGTAGCCGTAATTAAAGTTACTGAATGGCGTAAAAACGCATCTGGAGTGTATGAAATTATTGGTATTACACGACGAGATTTACAGTTCTTAGTAAAATCTTGCCCAGGTAATAAACCGCCTGAAGTAAAAGGACCTTACTCATACAGTGTCTGTGAAGGAAATCAGTTATGCTTTAACGTAGAAACAAATGACGACCCTTTTGTTCCACCACCACCTGCACCTACACCTGCACCAGATACTGTTGTTATATCTTGGAACGGAGGTATCCCAGGAGCTACGTTTACTGTAGCA
>DNHN01000331.1 GCA_003485825.1 Bacteroidota bacterium
ATGTGGATCAGCCGCAAAGCCGACTCCTAAGTTAAAGGCATATTCTCCGGTAAAATAAAAGCCTCCCCACTGAGCGTCAGACGAAGGGTTTCCTGAGTATGATACGTCAACAGTGAAGGTATCGCCTACCGATATTGCAGGAAGGTCGATAGTCAGTTTAGGTGAGCTATAACTGAAAGATACGACATCCCCATTCACCAAAACACCACTTACGGGCAACTCTAATAAATCTAAAGACATCTTAGAACTTGACTCTTTTAGCACTACTGATATTCTGGTAGTGGCATCAATAGCCTTCTGAGTTTGATAATTCAAAAACTCCGCATTTATGGTATAACTCTGAACATCAAAAGTGTCCGAACGAGGATCAAGCGTATTTGCCTGAGCAGACTGTTCTTGCATACGCAAATGCTGACAAAACCTTTGTCCTGCACTATTAAGACTCCCTAAAACTATCAATGACATTATCGCAAATAATCTATTCCTCATTTATGAATACTTTTGTACGAAGATAAAAGTATTTTCAAAGATGAATACATATAGAGACTTTCTAACCCTCGGTTTACTTTTTTTGTTGACACTTAGTGCTGCAGCACAGACAGCCTCTGAAAATAGAGCTGTGCGTGGATACGCTACTGTAAATAAGTCTGTCCCCAGTATTTCTCTGCATTGGGATGCTTCTGCCACAAATGTGACTGCATATCGTGTATACAGAAGAACTCCTGGAGCCACCAATTGGGGTACTGCTATAGGCAACCTATCCTCTACAGATGATACGTATACCGATGCGAATGTCACTCTTACAGACGTATATGAATACCGCATAGAAAAGACGACAGACGTAACAGACCCTTTTCGAAATGATGGAGGCAAAATAAAGGGATACAGCTACCTATCAGCATCTGTAGAAAAACCTGCTACTCACGAAAGAGGAGCAATCTGGGTACTAACCGCTAAAAATATAAAAGATAGCCTAGCAACAGATATTAACATCCTAGTAGAGGATCTTATCGCAGACGGGTGGGATGTATATACTGAAGTTATACTTCCTTCAGCGGGCGTCTCTGACGTAAAAGCATTGATCGATGCTAAGAAGAAAAGCGTGGGGTGTGATGCCCTCTTTCTGCTCGGACACATTCCGGTACCTTATTCGGGTTTATACTGTGAGGACAATAATTATCCTTACCCTCCGGATGGGCATGGCGATACAGATCCGAAATCCCACTGTGGTGCTTGGCCCGCAGACGTATATTACGGGGTGATAGACGGAGCATGGACAGATACAGACTCTACCACACTTGCCTTTCGACCAGAAAATGATAACCAAATAGGCGATGGCAAATTTGATAATGCACGAATTCCGGGTACTGTGGAGATACGTGTAGGCAGAGCTGATTTTAGCAGAATGCCACTGTTTAGGCTCACCGAAATAGAGCTTACAAAGCAATATTTAACTAAAATACACAACTATAAAACGGGGAATACTCCTACGCTTAAAAAGGGTGTAGTAGAAAACAATTTTGCTTCTTTTGACGAAGGGTTTAGCTCGGCTGTTCTAAGAGACTTTACTGCTATTTGTGGTAAAGATGCTATAGTAGAAAACGATGTCTTTATTGCTTCTGAAACTGCGGACTATCTCTTAGGCTACAGTTGTGGTGGTGGATCATACACTAGTTGCAATGGCTTTGGAGTTTCTGGAGATTTCAAGACTAAGAATTCCAGCGCATTCCTTCATTTATTTGGAAGTTTCTTTGGCGATTGGGACATTCAAAACAATATTATGCGAGCTTCATTGTGTACCGAAAAAATGGGATTCGCAACAATGTGGAGCGGCAGACCAAAATGGATCACTCATACTTTAGCCTTGGGTGAAACCTATGGAGACGCTGCATTACGTACACAGAATAATTGGCAGGATTACGATGCTAATTTTTTCCAAAATGGAACTCATAGCACCTTAATCGGAGATCCAAGTCTGAGACATGATATGATGCGACCTGCTGAGAATATCACTCTAGCAGCCAATTCCGACAGGTCTCTAACAAACATAAGCTGGGATGCTAGCACGGAAGAAGACATAGCTGGATACTATATCTACCGCAGTCATAAAAGAAACAGAAGTTTCGTGCCATTAAACTCGACTCCCATCACAGCGCTTACATACGTGGATAGCATGCCCTATGAGGGCGCTAATTACTACATGGTACGCACCGCTAAAGTAACTCAAACTGGCAGTGGAAACTATGAAAATCTGAGTCTTGGTATCGTAGGAGAAATCAATGACATGCAAGGACAGATGCTAAACCTACCGCGCATAGCAACTATTAACTTGCGGGTATATCCTACCATTGCCGACAACACTATTACTATTGAAAAATCTAGCAATGAACGAGCAGACTATAGTATCATTAACACAATGGGCGCTAAAGTGATGCAAGGAAATGTATCTGGATACAAGCAAGTCCTACAAGTAAGTGAACTAGCACAAGGGATTTACTATATCACCATTTCTGGCAATACGGCTACTTTTATCAAACACTAATCCCTGAGTTGGACTATTCTTTTGAGCCACAGATT
>DNHN01000246.1 GCA_003485825.1 Bacteroidota bacterium
GTAGAGCTTGCTGCTGCTACACCTATTACGATACTCGCTGTAGATAGTATGCCGTCATTTGCCCCAAGAATGGCTGCCCGTAGCCAGTTGCTTCTGTTGACATAGTGATTTTCTGGATTTGGTCCCATTTGGTACGAAGGTAATGTAGACAAGCGTTCTGTTTCAAATCTAAATAACACGGTGCTGTGATATTTGAGTTAACTAATCTAACTCAATAGGAATAGAGAGTAGGAATTTCTATTCCAGTGCCTTACACCAGCAGATTTCATACTTATTAGGCACATTTTGGAAGTCATAAAAAACATGTAGTTCAAATGAAGACCTATCTTCTATTGCAATATCTACCCCTAGTGTTTTGACCGTGAAATAATCATAACTACGGAAATTTGGGTCAGTGATAGAGTCTCTGAAACAGATAGCTAGGTTTGTAATGTCTTCTTGAAACAAATTTTCTAAGGTGTCAGAATGGATTTTGAAGGTCAGTGTTGAATCGTCTAAATACTCTACAGCAATATCGCTTTTAGAAGGTAACCAAAAGTCGAATGTGGGTTGATCTGGATTCCTGTATTTAGGGATTGTATCTTTGTTGTGGACTACAAGGAGTGACTCCATTGACTTATTATAGGCACTCACAAATGCATCACTTGCTTCGCTAAAGATGTCAGCGCCCCGAATATTATAGGATTCAAACCCATGTTTATAGTAAAAGCATTCTGAGCATTCATCTGTAAATGGCTCAAAGTTAACAAGTACTCTTTTGATACCCTTATTTTTATCATATTCTGCCATTTTTGAACCAAAGCACATAACCTCACTCACTGGGTAGGAGTTGAATAATAGGTTGTCATATATTTCATGGACTTCGTAATTTGTTATAGAATCATAAGTAAGACACTGAGCTTGTGAGATGAAAAATGAAGAATAAATAATGCCAACAACTAAAGAGAACTTGTGCAGATGAACTGCTGCTTTATTCATAAAATTAATCATTGGCCTACTCCAAAATTAAGATTATTGCTGGGACTTTGATGTGTGACAGGCGTTTAACTTTTTCTAGAGTTGACAATCTCAGTGATATTGGATTTTTCGCTGTGCTCGGAATGAAACTACTTGAAACTAATCGAAATCAGATTCTACGCTTCACTCTGAATCGTTTTTCAGTTCGCGAGAGAAAGCTTAATGACCTTACCCAAATAATCTAGGAGTTGTCTGCGAGCGCCGTCCTTTAAAATGACAACATCATCCAAGCACCTGGAATTAACTTAATGTTTAAACCTTTTTCTCAACATTCCACTCAATAAGGGCAGTGGCTAATACAGAGCGTTTACCTTTGCGGGACATATATCTTCACGCATGAACCAAAGAATTTTCGTAGAAAAGAAATCCGCGTTTGATGTCGAGTCACACAAAGTACTTGCCGAACTCCAAGAATTCGCTCCATTAACACACTTAAAGCAATATGTAATTTATGATGTTTTTGATGCTCAAGAGGAGTCTTGGGACAAGCTAAAAACTGTACTTTTAGACGCAGTAGCAGATAGTGCTCATACAGATAATCCTGCGGCGAGTAGCACTTCTTCATTCGCTACGGAGTATCTTCCTGGTCAGTATGATCAGCGTGCAGACTCAGCTGCGCAAGCAATACAGCTGGTAGTGGGACATAAGCCTACGATACGTACTGGGAAGCTTTTTGTGTTTGACAAAGTGAGTGATGCTGTTTTAGGTCAGGTAAAAGAATACGTTATCAATAGTGTAGACTCACAGGAAAAGGACTTAAGTGTTTTGGTGAATCCGCCAATTCCTAAGCCTACAGAAGTGCCAATTATAGATGGGTTTACTGGGTTTGATGAACATGCACTTCAAGCCTTTCATAAAGCATGGAGTTTCTCGTTTGATCTGGCAGATTTGAAGTTTATTCAAACCTATTTTCAGAATGAGAATAGAAATCCTACGGAGACTGAACTCAAGGTGTTGGATACCTACTGGAGTGATCACTGTAGACATACTACCTTTTTTACGGAGTTAAAAGATGTGCAGTTTGCAGGAGATTTAGCCTACAAACTAGAAGAAATATTTAACCGCTACTTAGCTCTTAGAAAAGAACTAGGCAGAGAACATAAGCCAATTTCGCTGATGGATATAGGAACCATAGCGGCGAAATATCTAAGGGCTAATGGCAAGTTAGACGACTTAGTAATTACCGATGAGATAAATGCCTGTACCATAGAAATAGAAGTAGATGTAGAAGGGGAGAAACAAGCGTGGTACTTGCTCTTTAAAAACGAGACGCACAATCACCCTACGGAGATAGAGCCATTTGGTGGAGCCTCTACTTGCGTGGGAGGTGCTATCAGAGATCCATTGAGTGGTAGAGCATTCGTATATCAGGCGATGCGTGTAACGGGCAGTGCTGATCCGCGCGAGCGAATAGAAGATACCTTAGAAGGTAAACTTCCACAGAAAAAGATAACCAAAACGGCTGCCAAAGGATTTGCCTCTTATGGTAACCAAATAG
>DNHN01000359.1 GCA_003485825.1 Bacteroidota bacterium
TATTGATTTCGCAAAGTATAATAAAGCTAAACAGAGAGCAAGCTCTATAGTAGTAAATGACAGTTTTGACACTGCTACTTTTACTTATACCGTAACAAATGATATTGGAGAAATGTTTGAGTTTGAGATACCTTACCCAAATTATGATGATTTTTTCGACAGTTAATAAAAAATAGTTCTTGACACTTAACCTATTTACCGTTATAATTGTATTCATAAAAGAGAGGAAACTCTTTAAAAATCCACTAGAGATACCCCCTAGTTATTTGGAGTATCGCCCATACCCCTCAGGCGTAAGTGAGTGGAGGATTCTAACTTCCTCCTAGTTAGACGGTATAGTTGCTACGATAAGTGACTCTTCGGAAGGCAGTCCGATGCGGATATAAACTGCCCTTGGGGAGCTAATGACCCCGTTGCCCCATAAACTGGTACCGATTCCTATGGGCACGTCGAACCTTACAGGAGGGAGAAAGGAGACGACGTTAAAACAAAAAGACCTACCGAGAAGAGAACTCGTAGACCATCTCCGTGTATGCACGCCACGTTAATCAAAAGGATCTAATCTGGGTGTAGGTTTTAAGGCTTTTTTCCTGATAATAAAAGGCCACTATTTCTGAGATGAGGCAAACTGTCATGGAGTAGTTAAGACTTCCCCGAAGAAGCACTACACCTCATCGAACACCTGGGGGTGAGCAATCAGCCTTAAAGCGTAACGCGCCCCCACCTATTATAGAGGTCTTTATGTATGTATGTATTTGCAATAATATATCGAGTAAAGACTTAGAAAAAGACCCCTTTCTTATTCATAAAGTGGGGTCTAAATGTGGCAAATGTGTTGAGAGAAATCAACAAGTAGTTTGTGGAAACCTTAGCGTATTAGTAGAACCGGAAGATAGACTTCCAGCCATTCAAATGGCATAGCGATTTATAAAAGGAGTTCATACATGCCAGCAGGAAAAGGTACTTACGGCAAAAAGAAAGGAAGACCCTCTAAAAAAGGGAAGCAAAAGATGCCAATGGCTTTCTTAAAGAATATTAAGAAGAAAAAGAAATCAAAGAAGAAACGTAAATAATGGCTGCTCGTGGGTTGTATGCAAATATAAACCGCCGAAAAAAGAAGGGTACTAGTAGAACGAAGAAAAAGTCTACTATCTCACCCAAAGCTTATTCCCTAATGAAAGCAGGGTTTAAGAAGAAGAGAAAGAAAAGTGGCAGCAAAAAAACGAAGAAGCGTTAGAAAGAAAGATCCCCGCCTTAAAAGAGCTGGAGTTTCTGGTTTTAATAAACCAAAAAGAACTCCCAAGCATCCCAAAAAATCTCATGTTGTCGTAGCAAAAGCTGGCGGCAAGGTAAAAACAATTCGATTCGGTCAGCAAGGTGTCTCAGGTTCTCCCAAAAAAGCGGGTGAGTCTAAGGCAGCTGCTGCTCGTCGTCGTTCTTTTAAAGCTCGTCATGCTAGAAATATTGCAAAGGGTAAGCTAAGTGCAGCTTACTGGGCGGATAAGGTAAAATGGTAGAAGTATAGAATACTTTAAACTATTAATTTAAACAACAACTCAAGAGACTACTAATAAAAATGATAAGAATTTTACTGTTACTACTAGCCTTTCCCGTATTTGCGGAAGAAGCTCCGATTGATGATAACATTATTCGTACTGATTCTACTACTAATAGTACAGTTACTACAAGATCAGATACATCGACTACCTTGAGGTCTCCTCCTGCGTCTGCTATTACGCCTACTATCAACACTTCAAACAGCGATTTGTGTACTTTTGGAGTTGCGGGGGCTGTTCAGACACAGATTTTGGGTATCTCTATGGGTTCTCAGATAACTGACTCAAACTGTGAACGCTTAAAACTTTCGAAAACTCTGTACGATATGGGAATGAAAGTTGCAGCAGTGTCTACTCTGTGTCAGGATGAAAGAGTATTTGACGCGATGCTGATGGCTGGAACTCCTTGCCCTTTCGAAGGTTTGATTGGCGATGAAGCAAAAGCAGCATGGAAAGTAAATGAAGAACTTGAACCCTCCGTGGATGAAACGACGGAAGAAAAGGAAAAAGGACTCGGTGATGGTACTAAGACACTCATGGGTAGTGCCGGTGTTGTTAGCCTACTGCTCTTACTCGTACTCTAGCGAAGAGGTATATGGAACAACCACCAACGCCGCGAATATTGGGTTGAATTGGGTGATGTCTAATATCTTGCCGCAAGCGACGGGATTGACTGTAAACAATGTAATCTATAGATATACCACTGAAAAAGACCCTGAAGCCGATATGTTGGTTCACGTTCAAAATGAGAATGCTCAAGGAAATGGGTATATCTTTAGAAGCACAGACGACTGGTCAGGTTTGCCAGGCAATACGATTAACAAAACAATTCCTGTAGGTGGTATAGGAATTGATTTTTGGGGTGATGGTTCTATCGAAGTAGAAGGCTTTGGAACAGTTTTAGACCCAGAGGTTTACTACACATATCAGTATGTTCCGTGTGATAATCCTCAGTCGAACCCAGAATGCCCAGGTTATATTGACCCACTCACGTTAATTCAAGAACCTGAAATAGATACTTCGAGTGAAGACTATATTCAGGAAGAATTAGACCG
This sequence comes from Bacteroidota bacterium, assembly GCA_003485825.1. GTDB lineage: Bacteria > Bacteroidota > Bacteroidia > NS11-12g > UBA9320 > UBA9320. The sequence continues at coordinate 2,612 of DNHN01000359.1, forward strand.
CAAAGCAAATACAAAAGCGCAAAGAGACGAAGAAGAAAAGAAAGAACGAGATAAATTTGCTAAGGCCACGGAAGAGAAAGTAAGAGAAAGTTTAGAGAAGATGCTAGGATTGTCAATTGGGGCAGGCCTACAGGAAGCCCAAGATACACTGTTGCATAACGCATTAGTGGCAACGAATTATTTGCCTAGAACTTATTTCGAGCAAATTAAGGGAGGGGAATATAAAGATGTAGAAATGCTGAAAGATAGTACTCTACCAGACAACGCAAATGCTCGTAGAGTGAACTTTGCACAAGACATAATGCATCAAAAAATTGTTCAATCTCAATATGATTAACAGGCCATATAAGGAAACTTAATGAAAAAATTATTTATTTTATTATCAACGCTAGGTCTAGCAGCCAGCATTAACGCGGAAGAAATGGAAGTAGTGGGGAACGTTGCTTCAAAATGTGTAGTAATTCCCGATACCGCAGGTATATACGGTAACCCAACGGCGGATGTATTAAGCACTGATCCTTCAGACGGTGGGGTTGATCCTGTCGTTCGATTTGATGTAATTCAAGCAAGCATGTATAAGGCTAAAATTTCCTATCCTATAGAGTTTTCGGAATCGCCTACACTAAATGACATCGTTAACTGGACAGGAAGCGTTGGTACCTCTCAAGTATCAGACACTAGCATGTCTGGGTATGATGCAGCAAAAATTGAGTTTGATAATGTTACTGAGTTTAGTTTGACTGTTGCTGGCAGCACTTGGTTCAAAACAGAATCACAAGCAGACTATGGCTACGGCAAAGCATTTCCTGGTGGTGTATATCGTGCGGTAGTAAGTGCTGAATGTATCGCTATCTAATAATTTTATTACTGATGAGTGGAGAAGCAAGTGCTCACTCATTTGTTCCAACCTACCCGGAGCTGAAACCTTCTTATGTTGAGGGTATACTATATACTACAATGAATCTTTTCAATGCTAGAAAAGATGTAGAATACTATGAGTTTGGTGTTTTTAATGCAGAGTGGGAGAAAGTACCTTTTGCTATGCAGAATAAAATTATGCGGGTTAAACACCTCGAAAAAAAGAAAATTGATATTTATATAAGGGAGAAGGACAAACAAGAAGTAGTTTACATCTGTTCAAAATCAAAACTGATTATAGCAGGTGCATCAAAGACATCGGTATCTTCGAGGGTTTGTTCAAAAGTTAAATGAGATTTATACTATTAATGCTATTCTCGTCCTACGCAATAGCCGATTCTAGCTCCTTGAATCTAAACTTACCTACCACTCCGGGTTCTTACGCGAGTGATAGAATAAGAACACAGGGCAATGTAGAATGCTCAATGGCGATTGGCGGAAGTGTAAATTTAGAGTTTGGTGTAGTAGGTGTTTTAAATGAAAACGGGCCTTACCGTAGTAGCTTAGGTAGTTATTCAGAAGACTACGATTCGGAAGGTTTAGTGAAAGACGTTGGGGTGTATGCAAAGATTATTATACCTCTCAATGCACCTAAAACAAGATTAGACTGTAATCAGCTCTATAAATTGGAGCTGGCAAGACAGAGAATAGAATTACAAAAACTACAGCAAGAGGTGAATAACCTAAGAGCGTTAAAATTTGAGGATGATGGATAATATGAGTGAGATATCCGCAATACCAGCAACTAACGTTGTTAGTTTATTTACTAGGGTCCACAATGTAGGGCCAAACGAAGTTATAACACACATAAAACATACTCAACAAGATGGCGGACCAATTAAAGTCTACGAGATAAGTTATAAAACATATAATGCACTAGGAGAGTTAGGTCCCAATCATAAAGCAGCAACATATTTGGATGCTATAGTATAAGGAAGATAATGGATAAGTATGAGGCGGTTACAAAAGTAAACAACGTATTCGAGTATCAGTATGATAGTGACCAGTATCAAGTTGCCGATTATTGGCGTGTACTTGATATGAGCCAGGATAAAGATCAAGGAGATTGTGAAGATTATGCACTTACTGTAGGCTGGATGCTTGCAGGGCAGAGTCGTATGAAGTTTCTTTGGATGATTCTCACAAAAAAGATTAAGATTTGCTTTATTAGTTATGTGGGTGGTGGTCATGCAGTACTAGAATACGAAGGATTATTGGTCGACAACTGGAAGAAAGAGTGGACTCCGCGTAGCATATATGAAAAAGATTATGCACAGTATAAATGGGAATATAAATTTTACTATAATCCTCTAGTAGTGGTAAAGAAGCTTATTCAAGGTAAGTTCTGGAAAAAATAATGGCTGAAGTAGAGTTTGGAGGTATGACATTCAAAGGTGGGAAGATGATGATTCTTCTCACTGCTCTTTCTACGTTAGGTGGGGCGAGTTGGGGTGCATTTGAATTCTACTCTGACTATATGGACATGAAAGAAATTGTAGCTAACATTGATGTGGGCGTTATTGAGTCGCGAAACAATGAGATTGAGATTAAACTCGATGCAGTACAGGATTCAGTAGGAGAAGCTACAGACTACTCTCGAAGTATTAAGAATGATTTACGAGATGACTTTAATCGAATGGAGAAGAATGTAGATCGCGTAGAAGATATGGTTCGAGAAAACGATACAAAAGTCGCTGAAATGATTGATAAAGCTACTGAAAGATTTGACAATAAGCGAGATTCACTCTATAATGACACGGAGTTAAAACTTCAAGCACTGGAAGATAGATTAAACAAGAAAGTGCAGGCAGTGTTAGATAATCCACTAGCAAATTAATATGAGTTACTTTAAAAAAGTAATAACAGTTTGCATACTTGGTTTAATACTTGGTATGATAGGAGGTATGATCTTTCTATGAAAATTCGTATAGTAACTACATCGAATAATACTTTGTACGGTTCTCTGCTCGGTGAAGAAGCGCAAACAATGTCACCGCAAGAGGCTTTGCACTGGGTAATGAATAATGATACTAAGTTCATTCGATACTTGCAACCAAATGGTAAAGAAGTATTGCTGAACAAGAATGCTATACTGAATATAGCGGAGGATACATATGATTGATACATTAATGGAACTTGCCATGACTTTTTGGCAGTGGGTAGTGTTTGGAGTATTAGTAATCATCGGATGTATTTTTAGTAAGTTTGATGGTCAAGGGGAAGATCGTGTAGGCTTTGAGTATGCTGAAATGCCTCATATGAAGCCTCTTCCGATTCCAACGAAAGATAAAGGGTTTTTCAAGGGCATTTGGCACTGGTTAATGGGTGTGCGTCAGTGGGAAATTTGTGACGACTTTCATTTTAAACTGGGCGGTGTAGAGTACGTGATTCCCAAAGGCTTTCAATTTGATGGGGCCAGCGTGCCCAAGTTTTTGGCAATGTGGCTCTCACCTACAGGTGTATTGCTGATGGGCGGTCTTGTACATGATTATGTGTACAAATATGCTTGCTTGAAAACGAAAGCTGGAAACAACACGGAGAAGATGACTCAATCACAGGCGGACAAATTGTTTCGTGACATTTGTATCGAAGTCAATGGATTCAAGTTTTTGAACTACTTGGCGTACTGGGCACTTGCTGCTGCGGGTTTCGTCGCATGGAATGGACATAAGAAACGTGGCACACATCTCTAAGATGCAGAAGTATGTCGACGCTCGTATTGAGCAGTTGATAGAAGAAGCTGCAAAATGCCATGACCAGTATGATCGGCTTTGGTATAATAAACTAATTGCTGA
>DNHN01000292.1 GCA_003485825.1 Bacteroidota bacterium
CTGATCCCGACAAAATGATGCCACCTCCACCAAATGCTAAGCTCTCCTCAGATCAAATAGCACTCATTAGTAAATGGATACAGCAAGGTGCCAAGAACAATAAATGCAATGAGTGCGATACCACCAATGTTTCATACAGTGTGCAAGTCACTTCTATTATGAATAATTGTGTCTCTTGTCACAACGCATCAAGCCCAAGCGGCAACATCCGCTTAGATAATTATACTAATGTAAAAACACAAGTGGATAATGGCAAATTGATAGGAAGTATAGAACATAAAGCTGGCTTTAGTCCCATGCCACAAGGGGGTAAACTTTCGGATTGCAACATAGCGATTATTAATAAATGGTTAACGGAAGGAGCTTTAAATAACTAGAAATGAATAAAACAATAACTCTCTTACTTTTACTCTTTTTCTTAGCTGGTTGCTACTACGATAATGAAGAAGAATTATATCCTACGACAAACTGCGACACATCAGATATGTCCTACAGCAGCAATATACTACCCATACTTCAAAACTACGGCTGCTTAACCTGCCACTCCAATGCAAACCCACAAGGTAGCGTAGATCTCGAAGGGTATAATGATGTTACCACTTGGGTAAATAACGAAAAACTACTGAAAAGTATACAGCACGCTCCTGACGCAAGTAACATGCCTAAAAGTCAAGCTAAAATGGCGGAGTGTGATATCAATAAAATAGAAGCCTGGATCACTAACGGAGCACCAAATAACTAAACCACTTATGAAAAAACCAATCTTTCTTCTCATACTACTGATAGCTCTTGGAGCCTTCTTGTATGCATACAGAGCGTACAATAAACCACACACAGATGTGGCGTCTACAGAAGCAGCAGAAACTATTTCTGCTTCCGCAATTTTCCAAGCATTTGAATTAGACGATTCGGCTGCTATGGTGAAATACTCCGATAAGGTAATAGCTATACATGGACTTCTACTTAATCGGGATCTTAGCAATGAAAAAGAACCTCAAATTGTTCTAGAAGGCAATGGATACGATGGATTTATACGTTGTGGGTTTAAACCAGAATACTTGGACAAACTCCTATCGCTTCAAGATAGCACTACCGCACATCTTAAAGGAATCTGTATGGGAATGAACGGATCTGAAGAACTAGATTTACTCGCCGATAAAGACGTAGTACTCTCAAATTGCACACTTATTGATTAATATATAAAACCATGAAAAAAATAACCATACTTACATTAGCTACCATCTGTTTTGGAATGATGGCATTTACCAGTCACAGTGGAGGCATTTTTAAGACCAACACTGGAAATATCAACTTCTTCAGTCATACACCTATAGAAGACATCACTGCAGATAATCACAAGGTAAAAACCGCCTTTGATGCCACTTCTGGCAAAATGCAGTTTAGCGCATTGATCAAGGATTTCGAATTCCCTAAGGCACTCATGCAAGAACACTTTAATGAGAATTACATGGAGAGCACTACTTTCCCGAAGTCTACATTCAGCGGAATGATAGAAAATGTCGCAGCCATTAAAACAGGCGAAAATGGAATCTACAAATCTACAGTAAGTGGTAAGCTTACTATCAAAGATGTAACCAAAGACGTATCTACAGAAGGTACGTTTACTGTAAAAGATGGAGTCGTGAATGCCAAGACTACTTTTGTCATTAATCCTACGGACTATAACATCGAAATACCTAAAAGTGTAGCTGGGAAAATCTCAAAGGAGATCAAGATTACTGTAGACGCAGACTACAGACACGCACACTAAATTAGCACTCACTGGTCCGGAGTAGCTTTGGTTGTCCCTGAGTATAATCCGCGCCCTAGACTTATAAACCGAATATATGCTCAGAAGTACTTTAATACTGTTTTCTATTTTCACTGTTTACGCAGGAAATAGTCAAACGCTAGACTTGTTGGACGATGATGAAAGTTCTCCTACTACAGAATACACCTTTGCTACGTTTAAGACCAATAGAGTGGTGAATGGGCACAGTATTGAGACTGTAGCTAAAAATGAGTTTGATTTTAAAATATCCCATCGTTTTGGATTTCTAAGTGGTGGTCCTTACGATTTATTTGGACTAGATCAAGCCACTATGCGTATAGGCGGAGACTACGGCATCACAGATAATCTGAATGTAGGTCTTGGCCGTAGCAATGTAGATAAGACCTATGATGGCTTTATCAAATATAAATTCCTTAAGCAAAGTACAGGCGAAAAAAACATGCCTGTCACTGCCACGTGGATTAGTCATGTAGGAATGGCGACTATAAAATGGACACAGCCCAATAGAGAAAACTACATAAGTAGCAGAATGCATTACACGCATCAACTGCTCGTAGCTCGAAAGTTCACCGAAGGTCTGAGCATCCAACTAAGTCCGACTTTGGTGCATAAAAACTTAGTAGATTCCTTATCACGTCCAAATGATATACTGGCAATTGGAGCAGGGTTGCGCCAAAAATTATCCCATCGTACTTCTATAAATCTGGAGTATTACTATGTACTTCCAAATCAATTGGAAACTGACAAAACCAAATCACTTTCTATTGGTTTTGATATAGAAACAGGAGGTCACGTTTTTCAATTGTTCTTTACCAATGGTCAGGCAGCTTTTGAAAAAGGATTCATCACCGATACTAAAGCCAAATGGCTTGATGGTGATGTTCGGTTTGGCTTTAACATAGCAAGAGTATTTAATTTCTAAACCATTCGTTAAACTGATGTAAACTAAACACTATCAAAAGAATTCTACTCATATCGCTTGTTACTCTCGCCCTCTTCAGAGCGGAAGCTACACATATAGTGGGTGGTGAAATAATATATACTATAGTCAACGCAGATCAAAATCAGTATCGAGTCTTTGTTCAACTTTTTTTCGATTGCGAGAATGGAAATCCAGGTGCTATAAAAGAAGACGATGTTCTTATAATCTCCCAGTGGGATGCCGTGACTGGAGCGTATCAAGGGGATTTCGAAATTAACAAAATAACTACAAAAAGTGTAACCGAGAACTCAAGTTACAACTGTGTTAAAAATCCAGGAAATGTTTGTGTTTCCGCTTCGCAGTACTTTACGACGCGCACTATCAATCCTGGAACAAATGGCGTAATTCTTAGCTGGCAAAGGTGCTGTAGAAACGACAAAATTGACAATATTATCAATCCAGGCAGCTCGGGATTTACTGCATGGACCAAAATCCCACCGAAAAGTATCCCTAACAATAGTGCCTTTATACCTGAAATTCCACCGATTTACGTCTGTATAGACGCCCCACTTTCCATAGACCAAAGTGCGATAGACGTTGATGGGGATTCCTTAGTATACTCGTTTATGACGCCTTTTTTAGGTGGCGCAGATGATCCTCCTCAACGCAGAAGACCAAGTACTCTAGCACAATATGAATCTCCTCCCTTTAGAAAAGTACAATGGAGACCTCCCTACAATATAGCCAACCAATTATTTGGATCCCCTGCATTCAATATTAACTCGCAAACAGGAGAAGTCACCATAACTCCAACTGAAACTGGGGTATTTGCCATTGGAATACTAGTAAGTGAATTTAGAAACGGTGTGCTAGTTGGTGAAACCCGCAGAGATTATCAAATCACCGTGATCAATTGCCAATTTGATATATTGGCCAATTATAAAATATCCGGAGGAACTGCAGTAGGCGGTATCTATACTTTCGAATGTGGCGATACTATAAACATTATAAATACCAGCATCGTGAAGGCAGGATTAGCAGCCAAGTATTTTTGGGATTTCGGAGACCTTAGCACTACTTCAGATACATTAACCACCTTTGATAAAAATGTTCCTGTAAGTTATATCTATCCAGGTAATGGCGACTATACCATCACCCTAAAAGTCACTTCCAGTATTTGCGATGATGACTATACATATGGTGTGAGAATCCGAAGTACTAAATCCTTTGAGCTTGGGCCAGACATCGTATTCTGTGAACCTTTTGAACAAACTATTGATACCCGAGTGAGGGACGGGATTAGTTACTCTTGGAACACTGGCGCAACAACTCCAAGTATCTCCACCTCACAGGAAGGAACCTATATCGTAGAAGTCTCTTACGGACAATGTAGTTATAGTGATACTATCACTCTATCGTCTGACCCTGTGCCCCAATTTGAAATTCCAGAAGACACCTTAGTGTGTGATACCATAGATCTTATCCTCGATGTTGGCGTAAGTGGTCTCAACTACCAGTGGAATACTACCCCTATCCAAAATACTTCAAGTATTCGGGTACAAAATGCGGGACAGTATATTGTAACCGTGAGTAATACTAACTGTATCATTAAAGATACCACTCGGGTATGGCAGCCTACCACGCCAAATGTTGAAGATGCTTCTTACTGCGATGATTTCAGCCATTTTGTAGATCTCGGTGATATAGAAAAAGCAACCTACCTGTGGTCTAACGGCGCCACGAGTTCTTCAACTACATTTACTAGCGGAGGACTCAAATGGGTAAGAATAAATCAAAGACATTGTCCAAACTCAGATTCTTTCACCATTAGTAATCCTCTTATTGAATTAGAATTAGGTCCAGATATACATTTTTGCGATGTGCTGGATACTACGTTGGATGCTGGTCCGTCTGGAATAAAGTATACGTGGAGCACAGGAGATACTACCCAAACCATACGTGTATTTACTGCAGATCGATATACTGTAGAAGTTGAAAATTCAGGAGGATGCACATCCTCAGACAGTATAGAACTTACCCTAAGTCAATCCCCCGAAATAGACTTAGGTGAGGATACCACTATCTGTGTAAACTCTCCTACAGCCATTGGGGTAGCTATCCCCTTTCCCATCTACTCTTGGAATACAGGTGAATCCACACCATACATCACGACTCAGAGTGAAGGCCAATACACATTAGAAGTTACAGACGATTTGGGCTGCAGTGGTGGAGACAGCTTATACATTACTCTAGACCCGGAAGCACTACCTAGCGTCTTGTATGTGCCCAATGCATTCACTCCCAATGAAGACAATCTGAATGAGTTATTCCCCTACGCCGATGAAGTCATACAACCTGGATACTACATCGCGGTATACTCCCGATGGGGTGAGAAACTATTTGATTCGAGAGAGACGAATACTACCAATTGGGACGGGTACTACCAAGGAGAAAAAGTCCCCCCAACAACCTACATGTACTTCATGTACTATAGAGGATGTGACGGCAATGCACGCACAAATAAAGGAACCGTACACGTCATTTACTAAAGCATAATCAATGCTTGCCTATCCATCTCAAAAGTCATTTGACTAATGAGGATCTCATCCAATACACGCCACTCAAAATTATGGTAATTTGTTCCACCTAAACGCGTAGGCTGTGCAGTCGACATCGTCCTTACGGTCTCCTCCGTATGCACTAGGTAGTGGATAGCGACCACTTGGTCCTCTTCTTTAAATACACTTTGAATAAAATTCTCTGTAGTGTGCACATGGCCTTTTACTTCTATCTTCACTCCTAGCTCCTCCATAAACTCACACTTCACGCATTCTACTGGGCCTTCTCCATATTCCAACCCTCCTCCAGGTAGCTTCAACATCTTAAATCCTTTAATTTCTTCATTGCTGACTAAAATTTTATCGTCTTTTTGCCAAATACCATAGACACGAATGTTAAATTTGCTCACCATATATGACATCAATTTTAATCAAAAACGGGCTTTTAATTAACGAAAACCAACAATACGTAGCAGATATCTATGTTGAAGATGGTTTCATTGCAGAAATAAATAAAAACGGAATCAGTCGGTCCGCAGATAAGACCATAGATGCTGAAGGCAAATGGGTCATACCGGGAGTGATAGACGATCAAGTACATTTCAGAGAACCTGGGCTGACACATAAAGCAGAAATTTATACCGAAGCGAAAGCTGCTGTAGCTGGTGGGACTACTTCGTTTATGGAGATGCCAAATACTGTACCTCAAGCTACCACTCAAGAAGAACTAGCTAAAAAATATGCAAGAGCAGCAGAATGTTCTCTTGGTAATTACTCCTTTTTCATGGGGGGTACCAATGACAATATAACCGAAGTATTAAAGACTAACCCTAAGGATGTTTGCGGTATCAAATTATTTATGGGAAGTAGTACGGGAGACATGCTCGTAGATAATGAAGATACTCTTCGAGGAGTCTTTTCTCAAACGCCAATGCTCATCGCCACACATTGCGAGGATGAAACCACTATACGAAAAAATACTGCAGATTTCGTAGCCAAATATGGTGAAGACATCCCGATGGAGGCTCACCCCATTATTAGAAATGAAGAGGCCTGCTATTTGAGTAGTAAACTGGCAAGTGACTTGGCAAAAGAATACAATGCTAGATTGCACATCCTTCACATATCTACGGCAAAAGAAATAGAGTTGTTTACCAACAAAATACCGCTTGCTGAAAAACGAATCACTGCCGAAGTATGTGTGCATCATCTTACTTTTAATGATACAAACTACGCCCAAAAAGGTAGCCTGATAAAGTGCAACCCAGCCATAAAATCAGAAGCAGACCAAAAAGCACTATGGTACGCCCTGAATAATGACTATTTTGATATAATAGCCACTGACCATGCACCACATACGTGGGAAGAAAAACAAAATAAATACGCCAAAGCTCCTAGCGGATTACCTCTTGTACAACATAGCCTACAGCTGATGTTAGAGCATGCTAAGATGGGCAAAATCACAACCAATAAAGTGATAGAAAAAATGTGTCATGCACCGGCAGACCTATTCGCAATAGAGAAACGTGGATACCTACGTGAAGGATACCACGCAGATATAGTTGTAGTAAATCCTGAAACACAAGTGGAAGTGTCCAAAAGTAACATCTTGTACAAGTGCGGATGGAGTCC
>DNHN01000233.1 GCA_003485825.1 Bacteroidota bacterium
TTTTTCTGTGCTATAAATGCAGCAGAGAAACTGCCACAGGCGAACATAACTATCTATGAAGCTAGCAATAAGCTATTAGCCAAAGTACTGATAAGTGGCGGCGGCAGATGTAATGTAACCAATACCATCAGTGAACCAGCAGCTTTAGCCACTAATTATCCCAGAGGTAGGGACTTTTTAGAATCGGTATTCCATTCATTTACGAGCGCTGATACTCAGGATTGGTTTACCAAACGTGGAGTTCCGCTTAAAACGGAAGCAGATGGTAGAGTATTTCCTCAAAGTGATAGCTCACAGAGTATCTATCAGTGCCTTGTCAAAGAAGCTCGCAGACTTAATGTGGGTGTAATATTAGGTAAAAGACTAAAGCATTTGACCTATGGTGAAGAAAACTGGAAGTTGGATTTTGGCACTGAGCAGACTGAAGTAGACCAGTTAGTATTGGCTACAGGAAGTAATAAAGGAATTTACGATATGCTTACAGCGATGGGCATAGCAGTAGTACCTCCCGTCCCATCCTTATTCACTTTCAATGCAAAACAGCACAAGCAGATAGATCTAGCTGGGCTAAGCGTACCAAGTGCCGAGGTGTCTATCAACGGAATAAAAAACAGTCATGAAATAGGTCCAGTATTAATTACCCATTGGGGCTATACGGCTCCAGCAATATTGCGCTTAAGCGCTTGGCATGCTCGCGAATTGAGCGAATTGGATTATACGTTTACCCTGAAAATAAACTGGGCGGGTTACGATCACAAGGAGCTATCAGCTACATTCAAAGAATACGCAACGTCTAACCCTAAAGATAAGGTTTTATCTTGGAAAGGGCATGGCCTGCCCAAAAGGCTCTGGCAGAACCTCTTTGAGAGTGCGAATCTTCAAGCCTATACCAACTGGTCCGAAATTGGTAAAAAGGGCATAGTACGCCTCGTAACGGCATTGTGTGCTTATGAAGTAGCAATAAACGGTAAAAGTACCTTCAAAGAAGAATTCGTCACAGCTGGAGGAATAGACCTGGCTGAGGTGAATAATACAACTTTTGCAATCACCAAATTTCCAGGATTATATGCTATAGGTGAATTACTCAATATAGATGCAATAACTGGAGGTTTTAACTTTCAGGCAGCTTGGAGTGGAGGATATATCGCTGCAAATAGTCTTGTTAACGACATTAATAAGTAAAAGTCTTTATTTTTATACGAAATTCGCGGCCGATATGTCTAAAACCTATATTTCATTACTAGCGATATTACTTTTTTTTAGCGCTGCCAATGCTCAATTACCGGAGCTGTCAGTAACTTTAAAATCAAGTGCTCGTGCTGTAGGTATTGAAAAAGCTAGAGCATTATATTACGAGTCTAACTATACAGAAGCAGAAGCATTATTTTATATAGAGTTAGAAAACGGTAATTTTAAACCCCATGATTTCCTTCTTTTTGCGAATACACTCATTTTGAATAATAAGCCAGCTTTAGCAGCTGAATTCGTAAAAGAATATGAGAATGCTTCTGGTAAAACCAATATAACAAAGCAAATGCAACAGGGAGGCACTAGTTCTTCTCTTTCAGTGAAAACCATCCAGACCGTGTATCCAGTATCTAACCCCACCAGTTATAGAGGGAATATATATACGTGCATTGGCGGGAAAGTAATGGAATATGATATAGACTGTGATGGCAACCTTACTAACCCAAGAGAGGTACTGGTAGGGATCACAGATATGGCTATAGGTTCTGTAGCGTTTTATAATAATGGAAACAATGCAGTGGTAAGTCTTATCGATGCTAGTAATCATCAATCTGCTCTATACTTGGTCAAGAAAAAGAAGGGGAAATGGAAAAAGCCTGTAAAGCTCTTTAAGTCAATGAGTGGTAATTCAGCGTTTCCACAGATAGATGAAGAGCACAGTAAACTGTACTTCTCATCTGACAGGCCAGATGGACAGGGTGGTTATGATTTGTTTGTAAGTGTTTATAATGGAGAGGTGTTTGAAAATCCAATAAGCCTTGGTAATGAAGTGAATACTCCTGGAAATGAAATCAACCCCATCATGACTCAAGACTGGTTGTATTTTAGCTCGGACGGTCATGCCAGTAAAGGCGGGTTTGATATTTATAAATTTAAAGATTTAGGAAATCAACAAACCATATTGCTGAATGCTACAGAACTCAACACAACGTATAATGAAGTCGCATTTTTACCTACATCAGAAAATAGTTTTTATATCAAACGAGAGAATAAAGAACAAACACAACTCTTTAGTGTAATCAAACAAGCTACATTGACGAAAGTAATTGGTACCGTAACCGATGAGAATGGTGAACCTGTATCAGGAGCCTACGTATTGATAGGTGGGCCAAGTGGCGGTTTTACATCTACTGATAAAAGAGGAAATTATACGTATAAATCTACTGAAAATTTAGCTAGTATTGATGGCAGAGTGCTAGCAGACGGATATGAACCTAAGACATTTACTGCTTCTGAAAGCCAAAATATCAATGTCCAATTGACTAAAATAAAACCTGTAGAGATTATAAAAGAAGTCATTCGCACGATATCAGTAAATCAGATTCCTAGTGAAACAGACACTCAAGTAGTGAAGAGTGACAGTCAGTCGACAACAATTTTGGACGTTGAATCCACAGTAAACAAAGACGTTCACGTAACAGAAACGTCTAAAGTTGGAGGTAAAGCAACATCACCAGAAGAACACCTCTACTATATTATATTAGAAAGTACATATGACTATGCCCAAGCCTATGAAGCTTGGAATAAATGGCTTCCTAGATTTATAGATGCAGAGATTCTAGAGTTTGAAAAAGGACTATACCGAATAGGGTTCTTTGCAGGAACGAACGAAGAAAACGCTGTAGAAAGCTACAATGAAGCAAAAAAGACCAAAAAAGACATCTGGATATTAAGACCTCAGAACTAGTTTTATCCGGTACTTCAAGGTTTAATTGGTTCTATACCATTTTTTTGGGATTTTAAGTCTCCATACTCCGTTACCATACGTAGCAGCGTATAAGTACTTTCCCGCTGGGTCTACTTCAAAATCTCGTGTTTCTATATTGGGTATTTTACCAGAAATAGGTTTCCAAGAATTCATCTTCTCATTACAGTAATAAAATCCGGCTACGGTACTCATTATTAAAACCTTACTGTTTGGTTCATAGCTGAGTTTAATGGTCTCGTACTTTGGTAAACCGTCAGAAAAATTAGTCCATGTATCCCCTCCGTCTGTACTCTTGTACACTTTGTGCAGCTGATCCGTGTCTATCCTACCTAAGCTGGCATATACCTCCTTCGGGTTGTTTGGGTTAGATACCACACTTGTTACGTGGTGCCAGGCTATAATACCTAGTTTAGCGGTAATATCCTCCCAAGACGCTCCCCCATCGAGACTTCTAAATAATTTTTGTGTTAGATTAGATGGACTCCAAGTAGGTTGATCAAAACTAACGAACATCTGCTGAGGATTACTTTTATTAACATCAAAGCCACGTATAACTTGATTATTACCGTCTACTCCTTTAGAAATCAACTGCCATTTTTTATCTGTGTTCTTCCATATTTGATTACCTAAGTAGTAGAAACTCGCAGAATC
>DNHN01000060.1 GCA_003485825.1 Bacteroidota bacterium
CCAGTATACCTAGACTTAAGAACTCTAAGATGTGTTGTGTTAGCTTCCTGAGGGTCTTCAGATTGCTGATCCCGCTCAAGTGCAATGACACAATCACTTAGTTGAGCAATACTTTGAGAGCCTCTGAGATGGTTTAGCGATACAGTTATACCATTCTCATGTCCTCTGTTACCCTCAACCCTTCTTAGATGAGACACTAGAATCATGCCAACGCCTGTTTCTTCAACGAGTTTACGTAGCCGCATCATAATATTATCAATACCGGTACGTTCATCGCCAGAAACTAAGGATGACAAGAGCATGTGCAAGTGATCGACAACAATCCAACGACACTCACAACCTATAATCATATACCTAAGCTTGCTAAGTATATCGTCAAAGTCATTGGCACCGAAGTGAGCATGAATCCATACACGGTCTTTGTTTTCTCCGTTAAAATAATTATCAGACAGTTCTGCATATTTATCTTGTCCGTAAGCATCACGCTCCTCATCAATGTATAGACGGGTGTTAGCCTCGATAGATAAAATACCATCAGCAGTGCGTGTCCAATCCTCCTCTAAAGCCAAGATACCTACGTTGTCTTTTGTATTACCAATAAGCCAGTGCTCTAGCTCACGGGTTATACTAGACTTACCTAAGCCTGTACCGCCTGTCAAAGTAATAAGCTCACCTTGTCGTATACCGTAGAGCTTTTTATTTAAGCCCTCCCAAGGATAAGCAATACATTCTTTCCTTGCACGGTGCTTAAGTTTGTCGAGATTATCTGATAGGTTCATTACACCGGAGGGTGTGTAAGTCTTAGCTGCCCACCAAGCAGTAACATATAAACCCTGCTTGAATTGTTTGAGCATGTCGTTAGCATCTTTATACTCATCAGGCATGTATAAGATTTTAGCTTTGCCCGGAGTTAAAAGTTTAGCAACCTTACGCGCTGCTTCCCTTCCGGGTTTATCATTATCAAAGTTTATTACTACTGTATCGAAATTCTCTAAGAACTCTAGCGAGTTTTTAAAGTCTTGGGGAGCGCCGCTTGCACCATTCTTTAGTGATACAACAGGCCACTTAGACCCAAGCAACTCGTAAGCTGCCATAGCATCACACTCGCCTTCAGTGACAGTAATGTACTTACCTTTGTTCTGAAACAATTGCTCTCCAAAAAGGCCGGTGCCTTTAGAGTTACCGCTCCATGAAAACATTTTATCTTTATCCCTAACTTTATAGCCAGCAATTTCATTAGCTATATAATAAGGATAAGAATGTTGTACGACCTGACCTCCTGAAATAACGGACTTAACTCCGTACTTTTTAGCAGTGACTAAGCCTATGTTTCTATCAATTAACTCGTTGAAATCTCCTGATGATTCCATTTTCATATTGTTTTTTGTTTCCTTTAAGCTGACTACTACAGGTGCAGTAGCGTTCTTAGTCTCAGCCTCGTAATTTCTATACCACTTCCTGCAATTAAAACAAATAGCAGTGCCGTTATCGTTGATGGATACTGGATCACTACCGCCGCATTCTATACATGGTTGCTTATATTTAACAAATCCCATTGTACTTTCCTTGATTGAAAAAAAGGGGGCTTTTAAACCCCCGTTGTTTTAAGACTCTTCCGGTTCCTCCTCAGTTATTAAAGCTTCAGGATCTAAGTTCTCCTGCAACATATCATTGTATGTTTTAGCTGCTGCATTTAAAACATCAATCCTTTTAGTAAGCGATTTAATTTCAGCTTGTACTTCGGCAAGATAATTAAAAGCTACTTTACCAGTGTCATTTAATTTTTCTACATCGTACATACCATCGTCATTTTTATAAGTAAACTGTGTCATAGGTCGTCAATCTCCTCGTCTGTTTCAATTTCAAAGTCATCATCCATACCGCCGTACTCTACAAGATCTAGTACCTGCATCTTACAGAAGTCTAAGCCTTTGAATAAAGTTCCTTTATATTCTGAAGCCCATTCTTTATACAGTACCCTGACTGTAGAGCCGTTACCTACGCTTACATTGATAGGTTGTTTAGCCCTGTCAACTAAGTCTGGTGCAGGATTGATACGTCCTTTCGCTCCGTTAACTTTACGTTTAATAACAAGGGCTGGCCCCTCATTCATTTCTTTAATAGTAAAGCCCCGCTCCTTGAAGTCCTTTGCGATATCGTCAGGCACAACTAAGTTTACAGTATAGACCGGCTCATAGTTAGTATTGGGTGTTAGTACGCTGGCCCAATACGCTGTTCCTGTTACTACTGGCATAAAATACTCCTAATTATAAAATAGTTTTTAAGTTTAAGTTACTACAAAAGTTTTGTCAACTGCCAGATGCCTCCTTACCATCTGCTAAATACTCCAAGAACTCTGGGAAAAGACTCATGGTATCATCCTCCGACAAGGCTGTCAAGCGCATACCTGCATCAGAAAGTCTTTCTTTAATAAAAAAAATAAATTCTTCTTTAACTTTATCGTTAGGTTGTCTAGTGCCTAGTATCATTGCAAAGATCCTAGACCATGCGTCATCTATTGATAAATAGAAGTCTGCCATCCCTTCAA
>DNHN01000016.1 GCA_003485825.1 Bacteroidota bacterium
GGATATGATCTACAGTCAATCTATGAAGAGCATGACCTAGACTATGAGGAGCATACCATTCTGAGAAGAGAGATTGCCAGCTCAGGAAAGAGTCGTTCGTTTATCAATGACACTCCCGTAAATCTATCTACCCTAAATGAACTGGGTTCTAACTTGATAGAAATACACTCGCAGCATGATAATTTACAGTTATTTAAGGCTGATTTTCAGTATTATAGCTTAGATGTACTCGCAGGGTGCTTGTCTGACCAACAGGACTATTCCGCTGCTCTCAACGGGTGGAAAAAGGAAAGTAAAGCGCTGGAAGAATTGAAAAGCCAGGAAGCAGAGCTCGCTAAAGAGTCTGACTTTAATCAGTTTTTGTATGATGAGCTAGATGCAGCTAGGCTAGAAGAGATCAATGAACAAGAACTTACGGAGGAGCAAGAGCTGCTGGAAAATGCAGAGGAACTTATTCGTACTTTCAATGAAGCAGATCAGCTGCTGAGCGGCACGGAGTATGCTATAACGGTGCAGTTGCAAGAACTGCGAAATCTGCTAAGAAGTCAAAAAACGGCACTGACCGAAGGTCTCCACGAGCGCATTAGTTCTGTGCTGATAGAAGTACAAGACATAGCGAGTGAAGTCAATACTTCCGCAGACGGAATAGAGATAAACCCAGAAAGACTCCAGGAAGTAAATGATGCAATGGGTCAGCTCTTCAACCTGAGATCCAAGCACAGGGCGAGTGATGTAGCGGAGCTTATCCAACTGCGAGATGACTTAGGCAATAAGTTGAGCAAGACTCAAAACCTGACAGGTGAGATCGCTACACTAGAGCAAAGCTTAGCAAAACAAGAAAAAGAATTACTATCTAAAGCACAGAAGCTCAGTAAGAAGCGAATAAAGGAGGCAACTGAAATAGAAAAAAGTATAGACGAGTTGCTTAATCAACTGGGTATGCAGCACTCGCGTTTTCGATTTGCACTTGAGGAGACTACACAGTTAAATCTGCATGGATGCAACGAACTGCGCATTGAACTGAGTTCTGATAAGGGGAATACGTATGCTGAGCTGAAAAAAGCGGCATCTGGTGGTGAGCTGGCGCGAATTAATCTAAGCCTAAAAAGTGTGCTGGCAGATTTCGTAAAAATGCCCAGTAGTATATACGATGAAATAGATACAGGAGTAAGTGGTGAGATAGCCCGTAAGGTAGGAGGGATGATGAAGCAGATGTCTAATAGCCAACAAGTAATAGTGATAACACACTTGCCTCAAATAGCTTCACTTGGTACTAATCATCTGTTTGTTTACAAGTCAGAAAATGCACAAACTGTAGAGACCCAAGTTCGCACACTCCAAGGAGATGAACGGATCAATGAAATAGCTAAGATGATTAGCGGTGATAATCTGACCGAACATGCCGTAGAGCAGAGTAAGGAATTATTGAAAGGATAACCACTTCTTACAGTAGTCAAAGACGAATCAAGTTTGTTCTGGTTACGCTCAGAAAGACCCCATTTAGATAAGAATTGATTTCCTATTGAAAACGGTAGGGTATTAAGTGTTATAAATAATCCAAGACCCGCTCCATTTTCATTCCTCTACTTCCCTTGATTAAGAACGCAGTATTCTGATAATCAACAGATTTAATATGTGATCCGAGCTCTTCCATATCAGCGGGAGTGGAAATACCCGTATTCTCAGATACTGCTGCAAAATGGTCTCCTAATGTGTATATTTTCGTAAAATTAAATTGCATACACCATTGAAGCAACTCATCATGTTCCTGATTGGCAGTAGGTCCCATCTCAAACATATCTCCAAGAATGAGTACTTTTTGGTCTTGTGGCATTTTAGCAAAGTTGCTAATAGCTACTTGCATACTGCTCGGGTTGGCATTGTAAGCGTCTAGCAAGATAGTATTGGATTCTTTCTGGACGAGTTGCGAACGATTATTGTCTGGTTGGTATTCAGCGATACCGTCTCTTATACTCTTTAAACCAACGTCTAAGTGTTCGCCAATGGCCACAGCAGTGAGTATATTGTCTAGATTATAGTCGCCCATTAGTGGAGAGGTGAAATCTACAGACTTGTATGTGAAAGCGATAGTAGGCACTAGGGATTTTATTTCACATGCAGTTTTTGTGAAGTTTACTTTGTGTTCTAACCCTCTACTCATTCGGGTAAGCCACTCGTCGTCTGTATTGATAAATGCAGTGCCATTGTTTTGAAGTAGGTGGTGATAGAGTTCACTTTCTTCTTTGGCCACAGCTTCCAATGTTCCAAAACCCTCCAAGTGTTCTTTACCTATATTGGTGATTAGTCCATAGTTTGGGTCTGCAATTTTACATAGGTCAGCTATCTCACCGGGGTTATTGGTCCCCAGTTCTATGATGGCTACTTCGGCGTCTTGTGGCATCTTCAGCAGTGTGATAGGTACACCTATATGATTATTAAAATTACCTTGCGTACAATGTGTTTTGTATTTTTTGGCGAGAACCTGGAACAGTAGGTTTTTAGTGGTGGTTTTGCCATTGCTCCCACAGATGCCAAGCACAGGGATGTCGTAACATTTTCGATGAAAATGAGCTACTTGTTGCATATACGTTAGGACATCATCTACTTGAATGAGTCGTTCATCATCACCCACGTTTTCATCTACTACTGCATAAGCGGCACCTTGTTCTAAGGCTTTTAATGCGAATGAGTTGCCGTTGAAGTTATCTCCCCTTAGCGCAAAGAATATACAGTCCTCAGATATAGCACGACTATCCGTGGTAAAATTGAAACTGTGTTTGACGAAAAGAGTGTAAAATCTTGCTAAAATCACCTTTTTATTTTTTGGAGTGCAACGAAAATCGTAAATTAGTGGTCTTTAAAAAAATAACTTTATGAAACACCTCTGGGCACTGTCTATTATAATGCTTTCGGTCTTTACCTTAAGGGCGCAATTATTTGAAATTTCTAATGATCCGATATTTAGGAACAGTCAAGGGGATGTCTATACCAACGCGCTTGCCGGAGGACTAAACCAACCTCAGTTTTCTAATTTCGATTTCAATGGTGATGGGAAGTTAGACCTATTTGTATTTGACAGAACTGGCAATAAAGTGCTGGTGTTTATATCAGAGACCACTCCAGGTACTAGCGGCAGTGCTGCTACAATTGCATACCGATATGACCCGAGCTATGAGCAGTTTTTTCCTGAAGCCAGTGAGTTTATGCAGCTCAAGGATTATGACGGAGATGCGAAGCCTGACATTTGGATGTATGACGGGGATTCGGTAGTGATATATAAAAATGCTGCGGTCTCTTTACCACAGTTTGACTTTATAGGAGGACTAAGCTCACTCGATAGAGTACAGCCTTCTAAATTTAGACCGTACAAGCGTATTTCTCACGTGAAAGGATGTTTGCCAGCAATAGTAGATATTGATAACGATAGCGACATAGATTACATTGCTAATCTGAATGTAATAGGCTCTCAAATGATACTTTTTAGCAACACCAGTGCTGATAATAACCTGCCGTTGGGAGACATAGGGTTTGAAATCTTGGATAAATGCTACGGAGGAATAGATGAGACCGGCACAGATTTAATTGTGAATGCTCCTTGCTTTTTCAGTGAAGGGTACAGAACGAAAAAACACACAGCAACCAAAACATTGTTGTTTTTTGATAATGATAATGATGGAGATTTAGATCTTTTTTATGGTACAAGTGAGCGCGAGACAAATCCCGTCTATTATTTTGAAAATGGTAAGGTCGATTTAAGTTTTTACAAAGACACCTTTATCAGTATGGACACCTCTTTCTTCCCTCAAATGATCGAGAGTCAGATACCAACAGCACCAGCTATGTCTTATGTGGATGTGGATTTAGACGGAGAGTTGGACCTAATCCTGAGTACCAATGAGAAGGATAAAAGTTCGTTCCCTATTCATGAAAAGAATAATGCATTGCTTTTGTTGAACGATAAAACAACGACAAATCCTGCGTTTAATTTTCAGCAAAATGACTTTTTAGTGGGTAATATGATAGACTTTGGCGCTCATACAGCTCCGGTTTTTGGAGATTTGGATGGTGATGGAGATCAAGATTTAGTTTTTGCTACTAACGGAGACCACTACTACACTGGGGATACTGCAGATTTTTTAGTGTACTTCGAGAATATAGGTACAAGTGCTAGTCCCGACTTTAAATTAGTAGATGAAGATTATTTGGGACTCAAGGCTATGAAGTACACAGGGCTGGTTCCTGCTTTTTCTGATATAGACGGAGATAATGACTTGGATCTTTTTTTAGGTAAAGGTGATGGTACGATTGCGCAGTATGAGAATACGGGGACATCCTCTTCTCCGATTTTTAGTCTGAAAACAGAAACGTTTGCAACTATTGATGTGCAAAGTTCTGCAGCTCCCTATTTTTATGATTTGAATGAAGACGGAAAGTTAGACTTATTAGTAGGCACTTTTGACGGGAACATACATTTCTATGAGAATACAGGAACAGTGGATTTGCCAACGTTTAGTATGGTAACAGATTCTCTTGGGAAAATAGTGGTGAATGAACTGATACTCACCAGTGAAATTGGTCCAGAGGGAACACTAATAGATGTATGGGTTCCAAACTACTATGGCTACTCTGCACCAACAGTATTGACTTGGGAAGATGGTTCTAAGTGTATAGCAGTAGGAGGAGATGAAGGGGT
>DNHN01000148.1 GCA_003485825.1 Bacteroidota bacterium
ACTTGGATCATCTTTCTCCTTATCCTTCTCTTTATCATCACCGCCTTTGGCAAATGAAAGACCTATGCTCATCACTACAGCGATAATACATATGGTGAGTCGTGAAATTCTTTGCTGCTTGATCATACTGTAAATATAACGACAAATCGTTTGAATTGCACGTGTAGGATTGAGAAGCGGGAATTTTGAATTTAAAAGCGGTCAAAAGTGACAGTAGAATGAAACAAATGAAGGTGTAAAGCGAGTTTTCTTAAATTAAGAAAGGAGTCTCTCGACTCCTTTCTCTACTAACTAAAAGCTAAGTTTATGAAAACTTTCTTACCGAATATAGCTGTAGTATTTCCATAAATGTGCCATGATTTAATCGATCTGAATTTTGATGGGTTGTCTCATCCGCACTTTTGCTGTTGTACCGTTGTTTACTCCCGCCTCCCATTTAGGCATTTTTGCATAGATACTCTTGGCTTCTCGTTCCACCCCAAAACCGGGTCTATTACAGCTAAGTATTTGGATATCAATAGCATTTCCATTTTCATCAATGATAAATTCTACAACTACGGTCACGTCATTGGCAAAGTCATAGAGACGATCTGGGATATCAAAATTTCGGATGATGAATTCATTTAGGGCTTCCTCTCCGCCGGGAAACTCTGGCATTTTATCTGCAAAGGTGATTACTTCATTGGACGGTTCTACTACAGGATTTACTACAATCTGCTTCATAAGGTCAGGACCGGGAAGTTTTGGAGGAGCTATGATCTCCGTTTTAGTGTCAAATAATTTGTCTATCTGCTTGATTATTGCCGAAGGGTTAAATATTGCCGCTTCTATCGGTTTTGTTTTTGGTGGTTCGGGCTCATCGATAGGTTTAGGTTCAATAAACGGAGTGTAACGGAACGCTGAGTCATAAAGTAGGTGTTGTGGTGGGTCTAGAACACAGATAGGTTCTGTACGATACTGTAGGTTTAGCGCCCAATTGACAAATAAAAGAGCTAGAATTAATCCTACTTCTAGAAGGATAATACGGTCTGGTTTTTTGATGTTTGTTTTATAGTGCATAATACTTTAGTTTGGAATACTATGCAGTAACCAAAAGGTGAATGAAAACCATATGAAAACTAAACGAAAAGGGGTGTTTAATTTAGGAGCGGAAGCTAAAGTACATTCGCTATGTCAAAAAAAACTCCAAGTGAAAAGGCTATAAAGTAAAATGCAGTATTAACTACAATGAATCACAGATGCACAGAAAGTTGTAGGAAGTAACTGTCTGTTTTGAGCTGTTTACCCTTGTTTATCCTTAAATCGTTCTTTCACGATGGTAGGGATAGGAGTAGGTTTACCTTCTTCATCGATACGCACAAAGGTCGTATTGGTAGTGGTTACTACGTCTTCTTCCCCGGTATATACGCTTACTTTTCGTGCTTCTATCTTGAAAGTAAGGGAGGTATTACCCATATGAGCTACTTCAGCGTATATTCGAATTACGAAACCTTCTTTTACTTTCTTTTTAAAGACAAGTTCGTCAACTTTGACTGTCACCATATTGGGCGTGTGGCAGATGCTCACAGCCATAGCACTTGCGGCTTCATCTATCCAGGCCATCATAATACCCCCAAAGAGATTGCCATGAACCCCTATGTCCTTTACCATACAGATGTGTGTTGTGACTAATTGCATTTGTGCAAAGGTAGGTAGTGAAGGTCAAATAGAAACGTTAGTTGTGATTTACATGGTACTTTTGAACTGTGATTGTCAAAATCAGAAAAGAACATATTGAGAAAGGAATAGCGAAGTATAAAGGAGTCCGACAAGAGGAGATAGAAAAACTATTTGAACAAGGAAAACTGAACGCTAAAGTCTATAGATTTGAAGATGGTCGTTTCTTAGTGCATTACTTGGTTTTTGATAATGCATTGCTGTATTCCAATAAAGAAACCTTGATGGATTCAATCATTTTGGAGTAAATTATCACGCACCCCAGTTCTCCCTGTCCAAGCTTCTGTAGTGTATAGCTTCAGCCAGGTGTTCCATTTCTATGGTTTCGCTGCCACCTAGGTCGGCTATGGTTCTGCTTACTTTTAGGATACGGTCATAGGCTCTAGCAGATAGGTTGAGCTTGTTCATTGCGTTTTTGAGCAGGAGCGCTCCTTTGGTATCTATTTCGCAGTACTTGCGGATGAGGTTGCTTTCCATCTGTGCGTTGCTGTAGAGCGGTAACTCTTCGAAGCGTTTATTTTGCAATTCACGCGCAGTGATCACCCGTTGACGTATGGCGTCGCTTTGTTCTTCATTGCCAGTACTTTGTTGGTTTAGCTCATCGAATTTTACAGGAGTTACTTCTATATGTATGTCTATACGGTCTAGTAGAGGTCCTGATATTTTACTCAAGTATTTCTGTACCACTCCTGGAGCACACACGCATTCTTTTTCTGGATGGTTGAAGTACCCACACGGACATGGATTCATACTCGCCACCAGCATCATAGAGCAAGGATAGTCCACAGAAAACTTTGCTCTACTGATAGTTACTCGTCTGTCTTCCAACGGTTGACGTAAAACCTCGAGTACAGTTCTCTTAAATTCTGGCAACTCATCCAGGAAGAGGACTCCATTGTGAGCGAGACTGATTTCTCCAGGCTGTGGATGATTGCCACCGCCGACCAAAGCTACATCGCTAATGGTATGATGAGGACTTCTAAAAGGTCGCTGTGCCATCAGTGTAGCATTGCTCCCAAGTCTTCCTGCTACCGAGTGTATCTTGGTGGTTTCTAGCGCCTCATGCAGGTTCATCGGTGGGAGGATAGTATTCAGTCGCTTTGCGAGCATGGTTTTTCCAGCTCCTGGAGGTCCTATGAGGATGATATTATGTCCACCTGCTGCGGCTATTTCCATAGCTCGTTTTATGTTTTCTTGGCCTTTTACATCGCTAAAATCATAGACCAGTTTGTCTATGCTAGTCGCAAATTCATCTCTAGGATTGACGGTAGTTCGTTCAAACTCCTTGGTGCCTTCTAGGAGTTCTACTACATCTTTCAGGTTATCCATGCCATACACTTCTAGGTCTTTTACTATGGCTGCTTCTCGTGCATTTTCTTTGGGTACTATCAGTCTTTTGTAGCCGTCTTTTTGAGCTTGTATAGCTATGGGCAATGCTCCTTTTATGGGGAGAATGCTCCCATCTAGGCTCAGTTCTCCCATGATAATAGAGTCTTCTAGTAAATCGGCAGCTATGAGTTCTCCGGCTGCCATTACACCTATGGCGATAGTCAAGTCATAGGCAGAGCCTTCTTTGCGAATATCTGCAGGAGCCATATTGATGACTACCCCTTTTCGAGGATAGGTGTATCCGCAGTTTTTCATAGCCGCATTTACACGCGGTTGGCTTTCCTTTACAGCATTATCTGGCAGGCCTATGATTTGTGTTTTAGCTCCTTGACCTACATCTACTTCTACGGTAATAAGTTGGGCAGAGATTCCGTATACAGCACTTCCATAGGTTTTAATAAGCATAGTACGCAAATATAGGAGAAGCGAGTTTTATGTATTGGTCTTGTTGTTTAAAACGTGAGTTCAAAATGATAATTGATCTCAGTTTATCATTTATCGGTTTACTTATAGTTTGAGGCGTATCAATCATTTCGACTCAGATTCTCACTGAATTTAGTAATGAAGGCCTACGAACTTAGATCGTATTCCTTTCCTCACCAATACTACCTCGGGACGGTTTTAAAACCACTAACCTATAACAATTGATTATGCGTTTCATAATAAATATAAATATAAATTAATGAATATGTAAGTTGACTTTTGCGCCCAAATTAAGAGAGACAATTATTAGAATCAAGTGTAATGGAATCCAACGAACTATCTCCATCAAAAACTGAGGCCAAAAGCAATCTCGCCTTTGAACATTCTCAACAGGGAAAACAAGGTGCCCAAAGTGGTACAAAGTCCATTGTTTCGAGTACTGTAATCGGTGTTTTTTGGCTCCTATTCATAGGAAACTTAGTGTACCT
>DNHN01000185.1:0-3951 GCA_003485825.1 Bacteroidota bacterium
TATGAAATGGTAGAAAAAGTAGGTCTGTATTGGCACTTTGTAGACTTAGTATGGGTATTCGTATTTACTTTCTTTTATCTTATCTAAGTATCATTTATTCATCTCTTAAGATTCAACAATCATGTCTTCAAATACAAATCAAAACGTAGATATACACGACGAAGTAAATTATGACCCAACGGTATGGGTTCCTAAAGCACATAGCCACGGTACCTCAGATATTTGGAAAAAATTCTGGATACTTCTTTTTCTAACCATCATTGACGTAGCATTCTACTTCCTCATGCCTCCTTCGATGGCAAGAAACATTATCTTCATTGCTCTTGGAATTATCAAGGCTATTTATATAGTCGGTACTTTTATGCACATGAAGCACGAGAAACTTGGTTTAGCTTCTATGATTGTTTTACCAATGTTCTTTATCATATTCTTCCTAGTTTGGATGATGTATGAAGGAAACTTTTGGGGAACAATTTAAGGTTTCACTCCTTATACTTATATGAAGCAATCTACTGGACGCAGAATACTAGTAGTATCTGTAATAGCCCTAATATTGGGACTTCCCGTACTTTTCGGTATACTATTAAAAAAGTCTAAATTTGGTTACCACGAACTTCCGGTATACTCCTCAGATGAGTTTGGAACACAGGTACCTTACACCGTAGATAGCTTCTCACTACTTGATCAGAATGGCGAAGTTTTTACGCGTGATTCTATAGGTGATAGAATAGTTATCAGTAATTTCTTCTTTGCCAGTTGTCCTGAGGTGTGTCCTACCATAAATGGTCATATGAAAATAGCGTCTCAAAAACTAGAAAATAGCACAGATGTATTATTCCTTTCGCATACCGTAGATCCTTACAATGACAGTGTAGCTGTGCTCAGAGCATATGCTGATAAGTTTGAAGTAAATGATGATCAATGGAAGTTTTTAACAGGCAAGAAAAGTACGATTTACCATCTTGCACGCGACAGCTATAAAGCGGTAATTCAAGAGGTGCCAGACACCAATGACTTCATACACAGTGAAAAGATAATGTTGATAGACAAAAATTTTCACGTACGCGGCATCTATGACGGTCTGAAGATTACAGAGGTTATGGAAATGATCGAAGATGCACGTTTCCTCCTAAAAACCTATAAAGACAATACAACAAAAGATAATGAGTAAATTAAGCGATAAAGCATTTTTCAGAATAGCAACAGCTATCTCCTTACTAGTACTTGCCATTGTAGTGATACTCTACTCAGGTATCCTACCGAAACCCGAAACTATACCGTACTTTGTCAGGTATCAACCACTTTTTCACGCAGTACTGAATGGATTGTGTGCCATCCTATTAATCTATTCACTCAAGGCTATTAAATCTGGAAAAATACAAACGCACAAGAATTTTAACTTAACGGCATTTGCACTCTCAACTATATTTCTAGGCAGCTATGTAGTCTATCACTATATAGGTCCTAAGACCTCTTATGGTGGAGATGGATTTATAAAATATATTTACTTCTTTATCCTAATTACACATATTGTTGCAGCAGCAGTGGTGCTTCCTTTAATATTGCTTTCCTTTTGGTACGCACTAACTGATCAAATAGCCAAGCACAAAAAAATAGTGAGATTCTCTTATCCTGTCTGGCTCTATGTAGCAGTGACTGGAGTACTTGTTTACATTCTCATCTCACCCTACTACTCCTTTTAGTAACGGCTGTGAAGTCATTAGTACAACGCATTCTACAAGCCGTTCTAGGATATGATCGGTATCTTTGGTACTTCACCATTTATAAGCTAAGAACACTACGAAGTGATAAAAATGAGAATGACTTTTTTCACTTTTTATCTATGATTAAACCCGATCAAACCACTTTAGACATCGGTGCTAATTTGGGTCTTATGTCCTACTATTTGGCTAAAAACACAAAAGAGACTATTGCTTTTGAGCCCATGCCAAACAACTATCGCATCATAGAAAAAGTGAAGGACCAATACCAATTAGATAAATTAACCATTCTATCACACGCCCTTGGGAATGAGAATAAAAAAATTCAACTCGTATTACCCGTCGTAGATGGAGTAAAAAAACAGGGTCTCAGTCACGTAATAGATGAAAAAATGACTGAATTTAATGAAGGACAATCCTTTGAAACGGATTGTTACCGTTTAGATGATGTAGCTGTGCTCAAAGGTAAGAAGATTGATGCTATCAAAATTGACGTAGAAAATTTTGAATTCGAAGTATTTTTAGGTGCCGAGCTACTACTTAAAAAGGATAAACCACTCATATACTGCGAACTATGGGATAACCAGAATAGGTTAGATTGTTTTCGCTTTTTAGAAGAATTGGGGTACACCACTATGGTCTTACAAAACGGTAAATTAGAAGCTATAAAAAGTAACCCAAGTCACATTCAAAACTTCTTCTTTTTGCCTAGCTAATTGTACCTTTGATGCAATGAAAAAATTCATATTTATATTCTTTTTGATTTTTACTTCGAGTATCGTAGCACAAGCCCAGTGCCCTATGTGTAAAGCATCGGTAGAAAGTGGCATGGAAGATGAAAATGCAAAAGGGAAAGGATTAAACGACGGAATTATTTACCTTCTCGCTACTCCTTACCTGGCTATTGCTGCCATAGGTGGAGCTTGGTATTACAAGCGTAAAACCAAAATATAATGAGTGCTATACTCCCATTTATACAAGGTAAATGCCCACAGTGTAGAAAAGGTAACGTATTCACTCACAGCGTTACTAATCTTAAAAACTTCAGGGAAATGAATGACAACTGCCCAAGTTGTGGAGTAAAGTTTGAAAGCGAACCCGGTTTCTTTTGGGGAGCCATGTATTTCAGCTACGCGTACAGTGTTGCCTCATTCATTATCATTGGATTTTTCTTTTTTACACTAAGTGATGATGTAAACCTGACGTGGTACATAAGCACAGTGATAGGTTTTACGCTGATCACCTCTCCGATGTCTTTTAGAATGAGTAGACTGCTCATGATGTACATAGCTGCTCCATACAGAAAATTTAAAGGTAACTATACCGATAACAGATAAATGAAAAAGCCCGAAATCTACGCGATATCGGGCTGTTTCATCTTGACTACGTTAAACGTTTACTTCCCTGCAGCCACCTGCTTCTTTTCTTCCGGTTCTACACCGTTGATGACATCAAATATTTTACCTTCGATTTCATCCATCATTTCCGGGTTGTCTAACAGCAGTTGCTTTACAGAGTCTCTACCCTGACCTAACCTCGTTTCACCGTAGCTAAACCAGCTACCACTTTTTTGAATAACATTATTTTCTACCCCTAAGTCTACGACCTCTCCTGCTTTGGAGATGCCCTGACCGTACATGATATCAAACTCTACCACTCTAAACGGCGGAGCTACCTTATTCTTAGCTACTTTAACTTTGACTCTATTTCCAATGATATCTACACCGTCTTTAATACTACCGATTCTACGTATATCTATACGAACAGAAGCATAGAACTTAAGTGCGTTACCGCCGGTAGTCGTCTCAGGGTTACCAAACATTACTCCTATTTTCTCACGGAGTTGGTTAATAAAGATACAGATACAGCCTGTCTTGTTGATCGTACCCGTGAGTTTACGAAGTGCTTGAGACATCAACCTCGCATGAAGGCCCATTTTAGAATCTCCCATATCTCCTTCTAGTTCTGCACGAGGCACTAGTGCTGCTACAGAGTCTATTACAATCACATCAATAGCACCTGAGCGTATCAAATTATCTGCTATCTCCAAGGCTTGCTCTCCGTCATCTGGCTGAGAAATAAGTAATTCGTCTGTGTCTATCCCTATTTTTTCTCCATAAAATTTATCAAAAGCGTGCTCTGCGTCTATAAAAGCACAGATTCCACCCTTCTTTTGAGCTTCAGCTATACAATGCATTGCTAGGGTAGTCTTACCTGAAGACTCTGGACC
>DNHN01000185.1:3994-6732 GCA_003485825.1 Bacteroidota bacterium
TCTAACCCTAGTGAGCCTGTAGAAATAGTATCCACTTTCACTATGTTATCATCGTCCATTTTCATTACTACTCCTTTCCCGTATGACTTCTCGAGTTTATCGATGGTCATCTTAAGAGCTTTCAACTTATCTGCGTTTTCGTTCTTTGGCATTATTATTATCTAAACTATATAAACCAAATATACACTAATGACATTAACGATGCAACTATTGGAAAAGGTGTTGATATATATGCCATATAGCCAACACTGATGTACTATAAGCCACGTAAATTCGTTGACTAATTTAATGCGTACAACTAACACATTGAGACATACACACATCCTATTCGCTCTTTTATTTACATCACTTTGCTCATACGCACAGATAAGCAGTGATAGTACGTTGAAAAATATAGAAGTAACTACAAATTATATCCCAGATGTAGCTGAATCTAAAAAGATAGATATACAGCCAACCCTTGAGGAGCCTAAGGTAGAAACACCGACTTATAACTATATTTTCCCAAATGCAGCCTACAAGCCAAAGTCTGTCTACTCTCCTATCGATCCCATTTTTATTAAAAAAGAGCCAGTAGAAGAGCTGTATGACAACTACATTGAGATAGGCGGAGGAAACTATTTAACAAGCTATCTAGATGCTAACATTTATAATACCCATGACAAGTATTATACGTACGGACTCCAATTAAACCATCACGCAGCAAGTGCTTCCAAAAACCCAAACCAAGCGCTTTACAGTCAAAATAGAATCAAAGCATTTGGTCTTAGAGAAAAAGGAAATGATTTATATGCAGATATAGACTACCAACGAAATGTAGTCCATTACTACGGCTACTTAGAAGATTCGACCTCAAGAGAATTCGGAGACCTCAATCAGATATACAATGACCTAAATGCAACTGCTGAATGGTCAATTCAAAAAAGAAAAATCGAAAACGTACTGGATTTCGATTTCAACCTATTCGATAAACTGGGGGAGAATGAAAATACATTTCGTGCTACCAATACAAGCTCTTTAAAGCTCGGCAGCGGAAAGTTGCACATAGACTTGGGAGCTATGTATACTACGCTTACAGAAACAGCCATTTACGACAGACTATTTATTGATATCCGTCCTCACTATGAGTTCGATTATAAAAAATACACCTTAGACCTGGGTATTACGCTGAATTACCTCAATGATTTTGGAAGTATCAATGTAATATACCCTGCTCCTTTCGTGAAGGCAGAAACCTATATCGTACCCGATAAATTGCGTGCATACCTAGGAGTGACGGGTGAACTAGAGAAAAACACCTTGCGTTCACTAAGTTACGAGAATCTGTTTCTAGGAAACAATACCAATTATACTAACCCAAGAGGGTTTCAGTTTTATGGCGGTATGAATGGTAGTTTCAAACGTTTTATAGAGTTTGGTATAAAACTTCAGCATGAAATTATTCAAGACCAATACTTCTTTATCAATGATACCAATACGCTAAGGAATTTCACTACCGTATATGACGATTTGAATCGGACAACTATTTCTGGTGAAGTTAAGTTTGATGTGAATCAAAACATTGACTTAGGATTCAGAGGAAACTTCTATTCTTATCAGCCCAATAAGGAGAACGAAGCGTGGCATATGCCAACCTATGATGCGTCCCTCTTCACAACAGTTAGAATAGCAGATAAAATTTATATCAATGGCGGATACTTTGCTACGAGTAGCAGAAAATCAAGAGACCTCAGCGGAACGGAGTATTCACTGGCTGCCATCAATGACATAAATGTAGGTGCAGAGTATCGGTACAAGAAAAACATAAGTGGATTTATAAATGTAAACAACATCTTAAACCAACGCTATGAACTATGGAACTTCTATAGAGCTCAAGGCTTAAATGTATTGGCAGGAGTTACCTTCTCACTTTAATGAATTAGAATCCAATTTGACGTACATATTTAGTAATATTGCAGACGAATGAATTTGGCAAAAAGAATATCATTTTTACTTTACAAGCATAGCTGTGTGATACTACCCGGCTTTGGTGCTTTTTTAGTAAATGAAAAGGATGCTGAGTGCAATAAGACTGCTAAGTACGCTACTCCACGTCAGAAGGTTATATCCTTCAACAGACAAATCATAAATAACGATGGTCTCTTAGCAAATCACATCAGCACTGAGGATAATTGCTCCTATGATATGGGAGTGCAATACATACAAGACTACATACAATCACTGTGGGATGTACTTCATGTGAAACGAAATGTGGAAATACCTGAAATTGGGACATTCTATTTTACAGCAGAAGAAAAACTGGTATTTGTACCCTACCTATCTATTAATTTTGATACCGCTTCCTTTGGTTTACCAAAGCTAAGACTGAAGACCATAGAACCTAGTGCCTATACTAGCACTAAAACACATACTGCGAGTGCTAAGCCATCTTCTAGTCCGATAGAAGTGCCCACTCCAATAGAAGAGCCTGTGACCATTGAGCAGCCAGTGGTAGCAAAATCTACAAACGTAGCAGCAGAAGTAAAACCTGCCGCACAAGTAGCGCGTAAAAAGAAAAACATAGCATTACAAGCTAAAAAGATAGAGAGCAAGAACAAAACGACACGCACTAAACGTCGATTATCTGCACTGGGTATAGTCAATATACTTGGGAGTATCTTCTTGTTCGCATTGGTGCTGACGATGTTTAATTTTGAACGAGACAGCAATCTAAGCGATTCTTTAAATCTAGAAGTAGC
>DNHN01000250.1 GCA_003485825.1 Bacteroidota bacterium
TGTTTTGTCGTTTGCACTTACCCCGGGCGTGATGATCTCGGTCACTCCGCGCTTTACGATACCTTTAGAGGCATTTACGTCCTCTAATTGCTCACATACTGCAACGCGCTGCCCGGCCCGAGTAAGCTTAGGTAGGTAGGTGTCTAGAGAGTGGTAGGGAAAACCCGCTAATTCTATTTTACTACCTCCATTGTTTCTATGGGTCTGTATAATATCCAATATANNNGCATCTTCGCCAAACATTTCATAGAAATCTCCTACTCTAAAAAGCAACAGCGTACCTGGATACTCGGCCTTGATTTGGCCGTACTGTTTCATTAGTGGTGTTTCTTTCTGCTTCTTTACCTTTGTACTCAAAATAAGACCTAAAATATATTGACTCGCAAGGTAAAAAACGAAGACTTGAATAGGCTTACTGTTGAAAAGTATAGGAAAGTTTCCAAGTCTAGAATAGTCGTGGTGCTGGACAATATTCGCAGCATGCACAACGTGGGAGCCATCTTCCGAACATCTGATGCGTTTAGGGTAGCTAAGATTTGCTTGTGCGGTATTACGGCCACTCCACCACACAGAGATATACGCAAGACTGCTTTAGGAGCAGAAGAAAGCGTGGACTGGCAGTACTATGACTCTACTATGGAAGCAGTTCGGGAATTTGAAGGTGCACATATCTGTGCATTGGAGCAAGTGGTAGACAGTGTGCCGTTAAGAGAGGTAGATTTGCCAAAAGAGAACACCATAGTGTTGATAGTGGGAAATGAGGTAGATGGAGTAGACGAAAAATTGCTCGATTTTTGCAACCAAGTAATAGAGATTCCTCAGTTTGGTACAAAGCACTCCTTTAATGTGAGTGTATCTACGGGTATCACACTTTGGGAAATATTTAATAAAATAAATGAATAAAACGATACGATTAGCTTCTGTTCTAAGCATCCTCTTCTTGGTAAACACGCTGACTCTTGCCAGTACGGTAGAGAAATTCACAGAGCGAATAGCTTCTGAGCAGCGCAGAATAGATTTACTAGACGGAAGTGAGGACAGCTATGTAAGTTTAAAAAGCGAGCTACAGAGCACTCAAGCTACTAGCGTATATCTGCTGTCTTCTCAACGAATTGTAGATAAAATACTGTCCAATGGATTGCTTCCAGATGTACAGAAAGTAGCCCAATTGGAGCGTGTCTATGAGTTACTTAAGCGTGTTAGTTCTTCGAATGTTCACTTCTATACTCAATCTAGTCCAGTATTTAATCTGATCGAAAAAGTACAGACCATCAAAGATGTAAAAAGACTACAAGCGATACTGAAAAGCAACGTGTATGCTTCACTAAATTTAATTGCGTTTTTCGTAGATAATCCCGCAGCAGAGCCGTTTTTTATGATAGCTGCACGCACAGAGCCCTCCGAACTACTTAAACATTACGCTGAGTTTGAACACAAACCATTTAGGGTTACCGTGCTCGACGAAGTAGCCAAAGTAGCTCCAATGAAGATAAAAACCTACCTGCATAGCTGGAACTCCGTTCATCAAAGAATCAAAGAAAGTGAAAATAGAATTACCGAAACGGTATATGATATTTTTAAAGAAAAGGGAACAGCTACTCGCTCGTATGTTTTGCTCAATGATCTGGTGAGTGGTAAGCTGAATATAGAGGAGGCACATACCATTGCTAAATCGGATAATACGCTCTTTGAATACCTCATCGCAATGCGCGGAGCAGGTAAAGAACTTCTCGGTGAGCACTCTGTAGACGAGGCGCTCAAGTATCAGTGCCTCAGACATGTACGAAAGATTAACGACCTTCACGAGGAGTCTGATGCGGTGCGATTTGCTAGCTTACAAAAGTTTTCGGCATCAGAGATATATACGCTTATGGTGTATAGTGAGGATGAGATCTATACTTCTACATTCTTAGGAATGTACAGTCGTATGATGGCTAAAATGGATGCTGAGAGTACCTACCAGTTTTTGTTTCAAAACAATTTTAATCAGTTCCGTACCTTCATCAAAATGTGTGCAGGGTACAATGAGCTGAATAATTTTTTAAGTAAAATGGGAGAGTGGGAGAAGCAAAATCTATTCACCAAGCTAGTAGAGGGAATAGAAAAGGCGAATGATAACTTAAGCAGTGCTGTAGCCATCGCTGATACCTATGGAAGTATTAAGTCAAGTGGAACGAAAGTATTATTCGAGCAGGCTATCCTTAAGTACTATGAAGAGATCCGTTATGCAGATGCAGAAGCAGAAAAATTATACAGTATTATACTCAGTGTATTTGATATCGGCGGAGCTTCTTCTAATGCTGCACTCAATGATCAAACGCTAAACCTTAGGGTACTACCCATTACCCGCATATACAAAGAAGGAAAAAATATACAGCAGCATTTTTTCTTCGATGACCCAGATGGTAGATCTTCTTACGGTCACTTTATCGGCACATTTACCAATGGAAACTGGGATATTATAGACAAGGGAACCTATGTATTATTGAAAAGTAGAGGTGGTAAGGCGATAGAGATATATGCCAATAAACCTACCAGTGAATATGCAGGACAAGATGCTATAAAAGCACACTTCCAAGAGACGGGAAGGTGGCCAGATGTAGTGGTGCACAGAGGTCACTCGTACTTTGCCAGTGCAGCGATAGAGAGCCTTACACCTAATGCGGAGATTGTATTTTTAGGCTCGTGTGGTGGTTATAATGCGATTAGTCAAGTGCTAAAGTATTCCCCAGATGCTCAGATAATTAGTAGTAAACAGATTGGAACGATGTTGGTCAATGATAGGCTTTGCCTCGAGCTAAATGAGGTTATACGAAAAGGAAATGACATCGTTTGGGATAAACTATGGACTACGCTAGATAAGAAATTTGCAGACGGCAGTACCGCAGATAATCGTTTTCAGGATTATATACCTCCGCACAAAAATCTAGGCGCATTGCTTATTAAGACCTATAGAGGGGTGTTGTAATTTAGATTATAGAATCAGTTATTATAAAGGAGTAAACATATCCGCAGTTTGAGTGAAACTCGTTTCGCCAGATGCTTCTGAGCAGGAGTTTATCAATTAAAACGTACGTTCATACATCTTAAAACTTTAAACTTGTAATTCAATAACTTACCGTGCTCGAAAGCCTACTCAAAAAATACTGGAACTACGATTCTTTTCGCCCACTGCAGCGTGAGATAATAGTGTCTGTAATGCAAGGCAATGATACACTAGCACTGCTCCCTACTGGTGGAGGTAAGAGTATTTGCTACCAACTCCCTGCATTGGCCAAGGATGGCGTTTGTTTCGTTTTTAGTCCGTTGATAGCCTTGATGAAAGATCAAGTAGATAATCTAGTCTCTAGAGGCATATCAGCTGTGGCATTGCACAGTGGTATGAGCGGTGCGGAGATAGATACCGAATTACAGAATACCCTAAACGGCAAGTACAAGATGGTGTACCTCAGTCCAGAGCGTGCAGCTACAATATCATTTAGAAACTACTTGGCTAATATTCCAGTGAGTTTTCTGGTAGTAGATGAGGCGCACTGTATCTC
>DNHN01000058.1 GCA_003485825.1 Bacteroidota bacterium
GATTAAAACAAACAACAATGAAAAAACTGATATTTTTTACAACAGAGGTAGCGCCATTTACGGCTACAATAAAAATGAACGTAGTGCCAATACCTTGTACTCTCATTGACGAACGTACTGGATACTACTTAGGTAAGGACTGGAAAGACGAAATAGAAGGTAAGGGCATTACTGTCGAACTTATTACTAAAGAAGATTTAGTAGTATCAGAGATACCGTAATTATTATTATCTTTGTAGTTAATCAAATTAACTAACCTTCACCACTACGAAAAATGAACTTACTTACATTACTACAAGCAACTCCAGGAATGGACGCGTGGGATAAATCAGTAGAACTCTTTGGCCCTACGGTAGGAACCCTTATGTTTCTAGCAGCTGCTGGAATAGCCGTATACCTAATCTTTTTTCGAAAGAAAGATATATCCGCCGCACCTGCTGCTATCCCCGCTGTTATGCCTGGCGCAAGTAATCTAGATGTTTCACAATCTGTGGATATTGGGGTACTTAAGTCTGCGGAAAAACAGTTACGTACAGAGTTCGATAGACTTAATAAAAAACTAGAAGACCTTGAGAAAAAGGTAGGCGACCACTTTGTAGAATTCACGGCTGTTAAAGTTGAGGTACAAACTTTACTTACTATGTGGACTACTATATTAAATCAGCTTAATGAGCAAGAAACAAAAGAAAGTTAACATGGCTGAGATAAAAGAAAAGTTCGATAAAGTTAAAAAGACTCCTATTGAAAAGCTTAATACTCAAGTAGTTAATATTATCCGTGCAGTAGTTAAAGGAGAAAAAAGTACTACAATAAAAATAGCATAACTATAATTGTTGTAAATTTGCCGAACCGATGGAACTAGATGTAATTAGATATTCCGATAACGGTGACTCAACACTTGGTTTATTATTCATAAACAGTAAGTGGGAAAGTTACACACTAGAAGACGAGCACCGAGACGTTAAAGTTAAAGGTGAAACTCGTATCCCAGCTGGTAGATACCAGATTAAATTCCGTACCGTAGGAGGCTTCCACGGTAAGTATGTGATACAATACGGTGCTGAGTGGCATAAAGGGATGCTGGAACTACAGAACGTCCCTAATTTCAAGTATATACTCATACACGCAGGTAACCATGAAGGACACACTGCTGGTTGTTTATTAGTCGGAGAAACTTCTAACGATAATAAAGACGAAAAAGGATTCATAGGCGCAAGCCGTGATGCCTATAAAGATATTTATCCACAAGTTCGTGATGCTCTTATAGCGGGCGAAGAGGTGTGGATTACTTACCACGATTTTGATAAACATTACATCTTAAGAGATGTATTAAGAACTTTTTAATATGGGACTACCATCCTTTGATTTTATTAAACAAGCCGCAGAAGGAATACTAAACCCTGCGAGTAAACTTATTGATAATCTGCATGTTAGTGACGACGAAAAGTCATCTAAGAAAGCAGAATTAACCAAAATCGTTATGGATAATCTGTCGAGTTTAACTATTCAACAGGCAAAAGTTCTCCAGACGGAAATGTCGGGTAACTGGCTACAACGCTCTTGGCGACCGCTTCTTATGTTGTCGTTTGGTGTGATTATAGTTTCAGTTTACTTTCTAATGCCTTTCGTTGACATCTTTGTTGACAACCCAGAACTTACAGCATTCTACACTAACTTTAAAGACGAGGTCGGATTTTGGAGCCTCCTTAAAATAGGTATGGGTGGATATATCGCTGGTAGAAGTACAGAAAAAGTTGCAGAAGTTGTTACTAAGAATATCGATATGACTTTCCTTAAAAAGAAAGACAGAAAGAAGGGTATAGAAGACGACATCCAATAAACCAACTTTAATATATGGGACGTTCAAAAAGCCAATGGGCAGATTACCGCTCACAAATTTTAGAACTTTATAGGAATAATCCTTCTTTAGGATACACAGAAGCAGCGCGTATGTTGCTTGGAGAAGATGCTAGACGTAAGGATTTAGACACACTTAGAACTTATATAACACGTTATCTACAATCCATAAGCGAAGATATATCTATTACAGAAACAGTCACAGAAACCAAAGGTTATGACGAACCTGTAGATGAAGACGCTCTTAAACAGTTCTGTATAGAGGAAGGAATCGATTATAGCCAGGTAGAGAGTGCTAAATTTATCACCCACTTAAAGGGTCGTAAGACTTTTAACGTCGCTATGAAACCCAATGTTGCAGAGATTAACGCTGTAGACTGGGACGAAATAGCTGAGAAGTTTGTAAAGTCTTTAGAAAATGTAAAGCCAGCTGATATACAAGTTAAGCGATTCGCTAACGGTGTATCTTTAGCTTTGTATTTCTCAGATGAACATGTTGGGCTTAAAGTAATGCCTAATAACGTATATGATATCGAGTACAATGAGGATATTTTTAACCTCCGTACAGACGATGCTATTAGTTTTGTTAAAACAATGATAGAAACATACCCTATCGATGAGATTCTTATCGCACAGATGGGGGATGAACTAGATGGTTATAACGGAACAACCACCCGTATGACACATCCACTTCCTCAGAACTTGGGGAATGAAGAACAATATGATGTGTGGTTAGCAGCAAAGGTTAAATTCTTTGATGCTATCGCCCCATTAGGTACTGCAATGAAATTTGTAGGTATGGCTAACTCTAACCACTC
This sequence comes from Bacteroidota bacterium, assembly GCA_003485825.1. Taxonomy (GTDB): domain Bacteria; phylum Bacteroidota; class Bacteroidia; order NS11-12g; family UBA9320; genus UBA9320. The sequence continues at coordinate 2,676 of DNHN01000058.1, forward strand.
AGGTAAAGGGTTCAGTTATATGGCTTTCAGACATTTGGAAGCATACTTGAACGTGAAGTACCCACATATCGACACAATGATTAGTAGAAGGTTTATCCAAGAGTATAAATTTTGTGACCACACATTACTTCTTACCCACGGTAAGGATGATAGCTTCATGAAATTCGGATGGCCTCTGCATGCAGACAAAAAAGTTGACCCTATTATCAGACAGTATATTGACCACAAAGATATTAGAGGTCCTATACGTTTAGTAAAAGGAGACTTACACACATCAGCTTCTGACAGGAAACATAAGTATACTTATAGGTCCGCATTAAGCTTTGCTGGGGGTAGTGATTACTCAATGCTTAACTTCGATAAGTCTTGTCCAGGACTCTCATATGATATATTTATGGGAGAAGGTCAGATAATGTCAGGAGATTATCTTTTTTATTCGTAATTTTGTAATATGTCCGATTCGATTCGCGTTTTAGCCGACCAGGTTTATGAAGGAGCTGGTATTACCTCTGATGATACAGAAGTAGATGAAAGATTCATCTATGACCTCATCGGTAATCAGCGTGCCTTATGGTTAAGCAGAGAAATCAATAAAGGATACTTGGCCCACGAAGCTCTGAATCAAGACTTAACATGTCTTGATATGGAACTTGCAGACCCTGGAGAATGCTGCGACCCTGCGCTGAACTGTAAAGTTCTTCGAACTGTCTTAGAAATTCCACAGCCTTTATTAGCGAATAGTAGAGCGATGATTACTCGCGTAGGACCGCTGAACAAGTTTAGTAAATCATTTAACATTATCCCTTACAGCAGAGTACCTTACTTTGGTTCTGGGAAGTTTAATAAGAATGCAGTATACGCTGTGTACTTAAATGATAGAATATACTTAGTAAGCAAAAACGAAGATGTTAATTTTATTGAGAAGATAAATGTTCGAGGTATATGGGAAGACCCGCTACTCATAGGTACTTATACCGACTGTGGCCCGAACCCTTGTTGGACCGTTGACGATGATTACCCGCTGTCCAGAAAAATGTGGGCGGAGCATATTAAGCAATATGTGATAGATGAGGTACAACGTAAACGTATGGTCAAACAAGATACCGAGAACGATTCTCAAGATGAATCCATAGGAAGCCAAAAACGCTAATGGATAGAGCAAAGGGGAAGTTTAACGCAGATTACAGCATCGTAGATGCACATAAGTTATTCTGCAAAACATATTTTGATATAGATAAGACTCTATATCGAGAAATAGTCTCCGAGATTAATGCGGAGATGATGAGGTTAGCTGTAGAAGATGCGATTCGACTCCATCTTCCAAATGCAGGATACCTCAGTGTTGTAAAATACAGACCTAAAGTTCTCGATGAAGAAGGTAGGTTGATGACTGAGCGTCTAAAACTTGATTACCAAGCATGCTGGAAATTATGGCATGAACAGTATCCAGGTAAAACGCGAGCAGAAATCAGTAAGATTAAAGATAAAGAACTCGTGTATATCACGAACCTGCATACTGATGGTTATCGTATGCATTTTAATTGGGATAAAGATAGTATCAGACTTAAGTGTAAGTCTGGATATATGTTTAAACCAAGTAGAGATAACTCTCGAAGTATTAAAACCGCGATTGAAAACGGCGCTGATTACTTTGAAAAAATTAAATTGTAATTATGTATTTAGAAGGCAACTATAAGTCTTGGTCCAAAGAAGAACCTGTAGGTAAGGACAAGACAAAGTCTACAAAAGTAGTAGAACTTCCTTACCCTGACAATGACGGATACGCTTATGTTGTGACTGAATCAACATATAAGAATGACGGTTATATAGGACAAGAAGGAAGTTCATCAAAATGTTATGTATCGCTTATTAACCCACTTGTTCCAGCTATGGGAACTATTGACGTTATTAAAGCGGTAATGAAAGAGTATAAATAATGGATAACGGGCAACTAACATCATATAAGACAGTACTTGAACGTCTGCATAGTATCATTAAAATGGACTTCGAACTCATCCACGCTGATGCGCTCGAACAAATTGGTGGGCTTATGCGCCGTTTAAAGGTACGTGAGTCGTTAACTGATGACGTTGCTAAGATTCCTATTGAAGATGGTAGAGGGTCTCTCCCATGCGACCTAGAGCGTATTATACAAACGGGTCAATTAGGTGAATCATACGCTAACGGAACACCGTTCGGCGTAACTCCGTCTCAGTTATTTACACAAACCGAAAACGATGTCGTTGAAGAAGGCAGTGTGTGGGGAGCTAATTATGGGTCTAGACTCTTAGTAGAGTATTCTAGCCTAACAGCCAATACTCCTATCTACCCTATGCGGTATGCTACGGATACTATGCATATGAGATACCATTGTTGTGATTTCGATTTCAACACTGAGTGTGAAAGTACTTACCAAATCCAGGGTGGAAACATCTTTACAAACTTTGATGAAGGCTGTGTAGTAATGGCCTACCGTAAAATTCCAGTAGATGAGGATGGATTCCCAATGATTCCAGACAATGACTCTTGGATTCTTGCGTGTGCATATGAACTAGCTTACAATATCTGTATAGGTTTATTCAGTGTGGGTAAAATTAATGAGAGATTTTTTCACTTTATTAGACAACAAAGAGCCTATTATATCATGCAGGCTGGGAATGTATTCCGTATGTCCAAGACTGTAGACCAGATGGAGGCTTCTACAAACGAATGGACACGGTTTATCCCAAGAAACAGCCACCACGGTAACTTCTTTAAGAACTTCCAATCTCCAGAACGTGAGTATAAAGTACATAGATAATGAGTCAAGAACGTTTAGCAAAGGCGGGTTATTTAGGGATGAATCAAGACATCTCCAAGAAGTCCCCAGAACGTGTAAAGTTTTACTATCAAGGCCGTAATCTAACGATTATATTCAATGGGGCTACTGGAAATGGTGTGGCCCAGAACGAAAAGGGGAATACTAAACTAGTAACTCTCCCTAATATCATCTTTGCTGTTAATCCCGACACAGTTAAGAAAGCCTCTCCTGGACCTATTTACACAGAATCTACGCTCCCTGATACAGTTGCTACACAATTTATTACTACCTATAATACTGATGCCGATGTTGCAGGGTGGGATACTGCTGTATATGGCCTACCTGGCACACCTATTATTCCAAGCGCCTCTGATGTAATACAATATAGTTATATGAGCCGTTCTTTAGATGTAGGAATAGCTATAAATGTTCATCACACTGGACAAAAAATTATAGGCGCTACTAAAGCCCGCGAAAAGCTTATCTTATTTTCTACTAATGGGTCCTTAGATTGTATCTGGGAAGTTACCTATGACTATGATTATGACCCAACTATTACTCTTAAGTATGTAGGAGACGCTAATTTTAGTGTGTCTAACCCTATTAAGGCTATTAGTAACTACGAGAATGAAAATATCCATAAGGTATACTGGGTAGATGGTAAAAGAAATCAGGGGAGACACTTCAACTTTGCTGCAGATTCCCCACATAATACTTACACTTCGAATTTAAATTCTACGCCAGAAGCTACATTTACTCAACCAGTAATCGCTCAGCGAATTCCTGGGGGGAATCTAAGTGCTGGTATCGTACAATACGCATATAATTACTTTAATCTAAACGGGTCTCAGTCTAAATTATCCCCACTTAGTCATGCATCTCCTGTACATAAGGATGGTAGGGGCTTAGCTGTTAATGAAGATGGTGGAGATTCCTTCCGTGTAACTATCGATAGCTTAGATGCACGTTTTGATTATGTACGTTTATACCGTATACACTACCTAAACGAATCAGGTACACCTAGTATTACTATTCTTTCTGATACAGAGATTGACACAGTTTCTTTATCTTTTGTAGATGACGGAGACGCTGGTTTAGGTACTAGCTCTGTTTCTGAATTTACCCAACTGGGAGCAGGACCTTACTATCCTAATACTTTAGAGTCTAAAGACAACTACCTATTTTATGGGAACGTACAAGAGCAGGAATTCGATGTCACAGACTTCGACACTAGGGCTTATGCTTTTCCTAAATCAAGTACTACATCATACATATTTTCTGGCCATGGTGCACGTTACACATTAAACGGAGCTACGTGGAAACTTACATCCTTATTAACTAATGGAGTAACTACTGCTTTAAATGAAAATGTAGCAGCTAATCACGACGCAATTAACCCATCGATTGTGCCAACTCTACAAGATGAGACTGGGACTATAACCGCTGACCCAACTATATCTTGGTTAGATACAGCTGCTCAATTATATTGGTCAGGTACTCCAGCTGCCGCCAGGGATACACAGTTTCAATATAACAGTACTACTTTAGGTGCTAAAGGGCCCAACATTACTTTAGAATGGAGGACGGATAAACTTACAGCTGCTCTTGAGCAACCAAAAGAAAGAAATAATTACATCTACCGTAGTTATAAGACGGGAGAAGTATATCGATTTGCTATAGTTTTCTATAATAAATTCGGACAAAAAACATTCGCTAACTGGATAGGGGACTTTAAAGTACCTACTCTAGAGCAAACAGATGGAGTTAAACGTGGTACCTCTTCTTTCTACAACCATATCTTCCAGGATTATAATCCAGTAGTGGCCTACCCTAGGTTTACAGTAAACAATTTAAGTGACTTACGGGATGCTGGGGTTGTATCATACTCTATTGTACGTATGGAACGTAGTGAAACCGATAAGGGAGTTATCTCTCAAGGGATTATTAACCCATTAATGTACTCTGATTCTTCATTACTAAACTTTACTTACTCAACTATTAACCACGTCTTACCGATGAGGTCCATCGCTGATGGTACAGTAACACGAGGTACCGCATACGCAGCTCCTTCAGGTAGGTATTATGCGACTTTCGATTCTTATATCGATAATACAGATACTACCATGCCTCAGAATGTTACGACATTACCGTTGAGTAGTGAAGAAATAACCTCTAATCAAACTGTTATGCGTGGAGACTTCTTCAGTTTCTATAGTCCTGATACAATGTTTGACAATAGTTTCGAAGCTGACCCATCAAGTACACGTATTAGATTCTTCGGACAGATTCTGGGAGAAAAATATAATACACAGTTGGCTAATTTTAGCACAATTTCTGGTAATCCGTTTGCCTATAAACAAGTTGTGGAGACCGCTTCAGACAATGCGACGAGGTGGGCCGACCACTTTTATCTAGGCCAGGAGAGTGCAGACTTCTATGGAGATGATTTTGGAGCAGCTTCTAGACACAAAGCTTATGCTATGATGTCACAGAATGCATACTTATATGATAACGCAGGTGTGGCGCAATGGGATTCACCTTACCTAGTTGAGGGGTCCGTTGTAGGAGGTTCTGCGCTTAATGTATCTATTGGGGACGGAGCACGTTTCGAAGAATTTAATAACCGATATTATCTTAGGTATGTTTTTGGTGTCAATAAGAGAGATATGATAGGGTTAGGAGCACGTACCCTAATCGCTAAACCTTATAACAATGCTGACTACTTTAACTATGTAGTAAGTAACGGTCACTTTGAACCTAGTACTTACAACAGT
>DNHN01000307.1 GCA_003485825.1 Bacteroidota bacterium
AAGTAAAATGGCTTGTAACAAGCCTAGAAGTTCAACAAGACCAGGTAAAAAGAAGATGGTTAAAGCTTGTGAAGGCGGGAAGGAAAAGATAATACATTTTGGAGCAAAAGGGTATGGTCACAATTACTCTTCAGCGGCTAGAAAGTCATTTAAGGCTAGACATAAGTGTAGCACTAGAACGTCTAAATTAACAGCCTCCTATTGGGCCTGTAAGAATCTTTGGGCAGGAAAGGGAGGATCAACAAAAAGCTCTCCAAAGGGCAGAAGAGGAAAGTACTAATGAAAGACAAGGGTGTAGGGGATACGCTTGAAAGGATACTTAAAGCTACGACAATAGATAAAATCGCTAAATTTGCATTAGGTGATGACTGTGGATGTAGTGACAGAAAGGATTACCTAAACAAGAAACTACCATACAAGAAAAGAAATGAGAAAAAGCCATAAGCAAGACGCTAAGACATATCAGAAGGGAATAAACGCAGACCAAAACAAAGAATTCTTAGGAGGTTCTGAAAAGGGTGAACACGTTGATGCTTTAAATATGCGTAGCGTTTCTATGGATGGAGACAATTTCGCCAAGAAGAAAATTAAAGGAGAGATAGTTCAGTACCCATTGGTTGACAATAGGTGTGACACTACTATTCCAATAACTCTTGATGACACGTATGAGTGTATGATGACTCAAGAAATCAACAATCACATTGTTGAGATATGGGCATCTACTGATGCAACTCCAAAAGAACCATTTATGAGAATAGATGGAAAGATTGTTCTTTATAGTGCCAACTTTCCAATATTAGTCACGGGACCACTTCAGTATGACAAGAACGAGAACTGTGTAGGAGGAGAGATGTATATCACAAATAATACAACTCCACCAATGGTATTTGTTGTTGATGACATATTATTGAATTCAGGCGTAGGGGGAGGCTCATGTACTCCTAAGTACTTTGAAGATTTTAAAATAGAAAACTTTACAGTTCCACCATCAGCCACATTGTATAAGCCTGCATTTGTAAAGCAAGTCACGGGAACAACTGGGTATGATGTAGTTGTGGGAACTTCAGGGCTTTGTGTTGGTAGTTATTCTTATTCTTACAGGCTAGTAGATGATGCTGGAGAGAGAACAGGCTTTTCTCCAATAACAGAGTTAGTCCCTGTTGTTAGAAATAATAGTAATCAGTTTCAACCTCAGTTTCCTCACTCAAGGACATTTTCTAGTGTTCCTGATGTAACTTCATCAACTATATATGGTAATCACATAAAACTTAGATATGACAATCCTAATGGGTTTTCTTTCTTGGAACTAAGAAGAGATTCTTGGAATGCTGGAGCCGCTGTAGGAGTTCCTCCTGTTTCTGAAGTGATATCTAGTATACCTATATCTCTAGGAATGAACGTTTTAGATATTTTAGATAGAGCTGAAGCGTCTTATGCTGATTCTGAGATATTAGACCTTGAAGAGCAAACGAATACCTATTCATCTGTAAGAAGAGCAAAATCTGTTAGATACTTTAACGAGAGACTTTACCTAATGAATATAGGGTATGACTCAAAAGATATTGATACTGATATTACCTTTTATGGTGGATCTAACTTCATATTTCCTACAATAGAGAATATGGGTAGGCCAGGACATAAGCACGTTTACAATGCAGCGATGCATAAATCCAACATGAGAGGTGAAAAGACTGGCTTTGGTGTTGTACTATTCGATAAAGAAAATAATGCGTCATACGCAAAAGAAATAACTGGAGCAGAGAATTTTGAGTTCCCCAACAGAAGAGATGAGACTAGCACAGATACAAACAATACATCATACAAGGGTGTAGTGAGGTGTGCTAATTCGGGAACAGATACGGGTAGTGGACCTGGGGTTCCTGGAACAACTGGGGAAGTTTCATATACTCACGAAGTTTTTGATGTAGCAAATGCTGTCCCTAAAGAGCCTAAGCCTGGAACTGAGTTTTTGTATGGATACAGGAATAGTGGTGCTGACCCAACAAAGTCATTTCATCCTACATCTCAGAATGACTCTAATAACGACATTAAATATCTAGTCACATCTAAAGCAGATATAACTCAATATGTTTCATCAAGCGCGCCATTGGCTTTTGACTACTCTCCGCCTGGATTTGGGTTAGAATACTTTTCGCAAGGAGCTGCATTTAAAGGGATAGATACTTATCCAGAATGGGCAGATGGGTTTTCTGTAGTTCAAACAGAGCCCGCTCAAAGAGTTGTTGCTCAGGGTTTAGGAATGTATAGTATGTACCCGGCTGAAAACATTAATGCTGATACGTCTAAAGGAAATAATGAGTTGTGGGCACACTTCCCTGATTTAGAGCTATTATACCCAGACATAGCAACTGACCTTCTCAATGGAAATTTTTCATCTTATAGACTTCAGCTTGTTTCTCCTTTAGGGTATTTTACTGAGCCTTTTACATGGGCAAAAAATGAATTAAATAGCAGGAGAAAGGGAGTCGATATGTTGACGTATGCAAGGGTTCTTAGGGATAAATATGTTGGAGCCCCACAAGGGGAGAAATTTAATCCTGGAATATCTCAATTTAGCGGAATAAATGATAATTTAGTTGTAGATCCTCTTCAGGAAAATGTTTATCCTGCTTATGGAAGATTTACAAACGACACGTCTTTAGATGGGCCTCAGTACGCAAATAATGGAAATGGTAATTTTGAGTTTAGAATTTTTGGATTTCAAGAAACTACTACAAACTCAACAAGACAATCTTACTTTAAAATAACTACGAC
>DNHN01000327.1 GCA_003485825.1 Bacteroidota bacterium
ACGTCCATCATAGGACTAGGTCCACAAGTGTAGTATTGTGCTACTGGATAGTTAAGTCCTAATTCTTGTCTTGCTATCTCAGAGACCGTTTCCTTGGTTAAAAACCCTCTATGACCCATCCAAGCGCCTTTAGGGTTGTCTAGTGTATAGATTACCTTAAAGTTGTCATACGTGGCTGCTAAGGCATCTATTTCGTCCTTAAAAATGATGCTGTCCTCATCTCTGTTGGCATAGACCAGGTAGCAATAGCTGTTTGGCTCTTCTTGTAGTGCTGTTTTCGCAATACTTATAAGCGGTGTGATTCCACTCCCCCCTCCGAATAAGAAATAGTGGTTAGCTGCTGATGCGCTTGGCTCAAGAACAAACTTTCCCATTGGGGGCATAATGTCCATCACATCACCTTCCTTGACATTTCTGTTCAGGTAGGTGCTCATTTTTCCTCCTTCTACTTCCTTTACAGCTATGGTAATTTGCTCACCTGTAACTGGGCTAGAAGACATCGAGTATGACCTACGCACTTCTTCTCCATCTATTATTGCGCTAAACGTAAGGTACTGACCAGCTTTATATTGATACTGACCGGCCATGAGGCTAGGCACATCAAAAGTGATGCTCACAGCATCTGAAGTTTCTCTGTTTATCTTCGCAATGGGTATAGCATAAAATCCTGCAGGCATGTTTATTTGTTTTTAATAAGTTGTTCTAATATTTCTACAGCATTAGTAGCTGCACCTTTTCTTAAGTTATCGGCCACCACCCACATGTTTAGGGTGTTTTTTTGCGACTCATCTCTTCGTATTCTTCCTACCATTACCTCGTCTCGGTTCATGGCATTTATTGGCATAGGGTAGCTATTGTTAGCGATGTCATCTACTACTAGCACTCCTTCTGTTTCTCTCAAAAGAGTTCGTACTCTATCTATGTCAAAATCATTCTCAAAAGCTACATTGATAGACTCTGAATGTCCACCCACTACAGGAATACGGACCGCTGTGGCAGTAATTTGCATCATTGGCTTTCCTAGTATTTTACGTGTCTCATGGGTGAGTTTCATTTCCTCTTTAGTGTAACCATTTTCTAAGAAAACATCACAATGAGGAATACAATTCTTGTCAATCGGATGGGCATACACCATGTTTTCAGACGAACCTGTAGCGCGTTCTTCTTCCATCTGTTGTACGGCAGCTTTACCGGTACCTGTGATGGATTGGTACGTGCTGATGACCAATCTTTTAATCCCATATTCACGATCCAATGGAGCCAACGCCATTACCATTTGTATCGTAGAGCAGTTAGGGTTTGCTATGATTTTATGTGAATCTAATATGCTGCTTTGATTTATCTGAGGCACTACCAGTGGACAGTTTTCATCCATTCGCCAAGCAGATGAATTATCTATAACCACTACTCCTTTCTCTGCAAACTTTGGGGCCCACTCCTTGGAGAGTTCACCGCCTGCTGAGAAAAGTGCAAAATCAACGTCTTGCTCTAGGGCGTCTTCTAATAGACATACATCATACGATTTACCTCCATACGCTACTTTCTGACCAAGGCTAGACTTACTCGCGACAGGATATAAGTTTTCTACTGCTATCCCTCGTTCGTGTAACACTTGAAGCATGGTTCGTCCTACCATTCCAGTAGCACCTACTATCGCTAAATTCATACTATTTGTGGTTCTTTCTTAAGGTTAAGTGTTCTCCCAGAATGCTCGGCTTGTGCTCTAAGAGCTTTTACCATGTCTCCCATGGTATTGAGATACATACTTTGAAATCCGTCTGAAAGTGCCTCTTCAGGCTCATTGTGTACCTCTATCATCAGTCCGTCTGCTCCTGCAGCTATAGCTGCCAATGATAATGGTGTTACTAAACTCCGCTTACCGGTACCTTGACTTGGGTCTGCGATCACGGGTAAGTGACTAAGCTCCTTAACTAACGGAATAGATGCGATGTCCATCGTATTTCGCACAGATGTATCAAAAGTACGTATACCGCGTTCACAAAGAATAACATTTTCATTTCCTCCTAGCAGTATATACTCAGCAGCAAGAAGCCATTCGTTTATCGTACTAGACATTCCTCTTTTTAGTAATATAGGCTTGTCTACTTTCCCAAGTTCTTTGAGAAACTGGTAGTTTTTAGCATTTCTAGAACCTACCTGCAATATGTCCGCATACGGATATACTTCTTCTATCAATGTAGTGTCTAAAACCTCAGTTACTATTTTTAATCCATAAGTATCTGATGCATTTTTTAGCATTTTCAGACCTTCCTTTTTTAACCCTTGAAAGGCATAAGGAGATGTACGTGGCTTATATGCACCGCCTCTCATAAACTTTACACCCAACTCAGACAATCCTTTGGCTATCTCGTTAAGTTGTGTTTCTGACTCTACCGCACATGGTCCTGCAATAAGGCAAAGCTCTTTGGCTCCTATGAGTTCATCACCTAACCTTATTACCGTATTGTGGTTACTATGCTGTCTAGAGACTAATTTCAAATCAGACATTTCTGCAAATAAAACGTATTGGTGTTAATTCAGTTTTGTGTAACTAATATAAACTTTCACCTCCTTAGCAGTTACATCGGTATTTAGTACTGCTCTGTCCGGTCTTATGGGAGAAGCTGTCGGTACACTTAGGAAAAACCCGTGAAAATCATTTTTGCCAGAGGCGTTGTACTCTGTAATCAGTTCTTGTAGGTATCTTGTAAACCTAAATTTATACTCACTGCTTCCGTCAAGTCTTACTCCACCATACCAAGAACTCCCAAAATCTGCAAAACCTTGACTATTTTTAGTAGGGTTTCCCATTGCATCTAGTGCTGGGATGGAGAGTAAAAGACTAGGAGGTAATGGGTATTTTTCTTTATCTACGGTAGATTCATCTGTCGAAAAAACTATAGACGCTTCATTAATAACGATCTGCTCTCCTCTTTCTATAAATTGAGAAAGGTCATCTAAATCTATTTTCACCTTTGAGCCACCTAAAGACTGCAGGTATCCCTTGTTATAGCTTCCGTCTACCGTTTGCTGCGTAACTATCTCCGCTGACGGATTAGTTTCATAATA
>DNHN01000365.1 GCA_003485825.1 Bacteroidota bacterium
GCTTAGGAAAAAGCAAGGACGAATATAGTTCTTTGAAATCAGAAGAGGTTGCACAAGAAGCAACTGAAGTAGTAGAAAACGAAACTCCCGTTGCACAAACGGAAGAACCTATAAAAGATGCGATAGTGGAAGAAGCTGTCGTAGAAGATAACGTGTCCCAACCTCCATCGGTTGAGGAGCAAGCACCAGAACTAAATGAAGATTTGGTGCGCTCTAAAGCCAAAGACTTAGGTTATTTAACACAAGAAGACTTCGAGGCTCAAAAGCAAGAATGGTTAGAATCACAATCAAATGTAACAGAAGAAAGTGATTTTATTAAGAGAGCAAGAGAGTTAGAAGCGCAAGGTTACGACTTAAATGACAACAGCTATTGGTCTTTAACAACTAAAGATTACAATAAGTATAACTTGAATGATGTAAACCAAGCATTAGACGTTGTGTTAGAGGGGTATAAATTAGACTTTCCTAATGTATCAGAGGAGAAGCTAAGAGCTAAGTTAGAGAATGATTATGACGCTTTGTATGACGAAGATTTTTCGGCAGAGGACAGAGAGCATAAACGAGCAAAAGCTGACTTAGACATAAAGGCTGAAACTTACTTAGGTAAGCTAAAAGAAAGACAAGAAAATGCAAAGCCACCTATGAATCCGCAGGATGAACAAAGGATAACGGCTCAAGAAGAAGAAAAAAGGCTACAAACTTTCCTTCCAAAAGCGGAAAGACAGTTTAAGGCAAAGGTTAATGATTACTTTAATAAGAATAGTGCTTACGATATTAAAGTAGGGGATGACGTAATACAATACGAGTTCTCAAAAGAAAATGTAAGCACATTGAATGAAGCTTTAGGAAATATCTTTAAGAATGACTTCAGATTATTAATTGACGAAAACGGCTCTATAGAAAATCGTGTTAAGGACGAAGGTTTAGCAGTCACAGTCGAGAATTTAATTTGGCAAAACCCAGAGTTAAGGTCTGGTATTCACAAGAAGATGTTGGAGCATAATTCAGCTAAGAATAAGAAAGAAGCGGTTAATGACTTAACTAATGCCTCTTTGCCCGAAACCACAGCCAAACCAAATGAGGTAGCTAAGGATAGGAACGCAGACGCATATAGAAAAGCCCATATACCGACAATTATGTAAAACAATTTTTTTAAACAATAAAAATGGGATTTAATACAACACCAGCAACTACAGCGAATTACACAAACAACACATACGTTGATTCGCTTGCATTGACATACGACCAGTCGATTCGTAAACCAAACATCGACCCAACTTTAGTTAATCCTTTCGGAAACCAGATGATTTCTGGATTTTGTGAGATGACTATGGCTATGAACGGAATCAAGAACAACGAGTATATTCACGTTGAGTCTGATTATATTAAGGAAGTAGTAAAACTAGCAGGAGCAGAATCAGCAGGTTCAGCAGGAGCTTCAGTTACTCATACAATTGCAACAGCTTATAAGTGGGATGCCGCTAATAACGGTGGAGCTTATGTACAAACTGGAAACACAACTACTTACCCTGTAAGAGTGAATGACGTATTAATGTTCCCTAACCGAGTAAAAGGTTTGGTTACGGGTGTGTCAGGAGCGGATTACGATGTAATTCCTTTGAATCCAACAGATGCTATTCCAGCAGTAGCAACTACTGATACTATTATAATCGCTTACAACTTAATGGGTGAGGCTTCTTCTCAAAGAACTTCTTCTAGTAAGACTGTATTTGAATATAAGAATACAATCCAAACTCTAAGAAACGACCACAAAGTAACAGACAGAGAAACTGCTACTGAAACTTGGTTCGAGAACTTAGGTAAAGATGGTAACTCTAGCGGATGGTACAACGAAGCTGTTTATGACGCTTACAAAGTACTTATGGTAGAATTAGAGCAGTCTATGTTGATTGGCGACCAAGTAACTAACACTACTTTGGCTGACACATCAGGATTTGGAACTGTATTAGGAAGTCAAGGTCTTATTCCTTGGATGGAAGCTTACGGAAACGTAGAGACTTACAACGTTGGTTCATTTGCTTTAGATGATTTCGATAGTTTAGCTGCTAAGTTGGTTAAATACGAAGGAAGTAGAAAAAACACAATGTGGGTTGGTCATACTCTTTCTGTTGAAATCGACAACCTTATGAGAGCTACAACTGGCTTAACAGCAGGTGGTATTTCTTACAACGGAACTCCTTCTGATTCAAGAAGTGTAGCGTTTGGATTCGGAGAAATCACTTATGGTGGATTTGCTTTCGATAAAAAACACTTATCTATCTTTGATAAGCCTTGGGGTCTAGGAGCTGAAGGACAAAAGTTCACTAATATGGGCTTAGTAATTCCTTCTGATAACGTAATCGTACCACAATTTGGTGGAGGAACATCTTCAGTACCTTCTTTAAGATTAAACTACTTAGAGACTAAAGGTTCTAATATGGGATTCCGTCAATGGGAAACAGGTGGATTGGCTCAAATACCAACATCAGATGTTGCTGAACTTAACGTTCATATGACTTGTGATAGAGGATTTGAAGGATTCGCTGCTAACCGATATGGTATCTTTAAGGCTAACTAGAATTAACCTTATATAAACTATTAAAAGCCCTGATGGAAACATTGGGGCTTTTTTTGTTTGTTAAAAATTGTTTAATTTTGTATTTACAAATTTTAATTTAATAAAGTATTATGGCACAATTAGAGAAGTACGTTACATTCGTACTAGACAAAAGACACGTTGCACTAGACCCACGAAGAAGTGGCGCAAACAGAGGTGTATCAATTCCAGCAAAAGACATTATAAACATAGAAAACCCTAAGACGGGAGTTATAAACAAGCGTATAGCAGTTTACAACCCTAGCAATGGGCAGCGTAGTATATACATGGATGAGTGGAATAACTACAAAGGCGAAGAAGATTTCAGATTAATCTCCGCACCTAAAATCACATTCAATGACAAGATAATGATTTTAGACCCAAAGAGAAATTCAATGCTTATTGAGTATTTAAGAGCAATGAACTCTAACGGTAGCAATCCAGAAAGAAACCCAAATGCAGAAGTAATCTTTACAGAAGAATCAGAAGCTAAAGATGCGGAAGAAAGATTTGATTCAGAAGAATTAACTCACAAAGCAATTCAGTTTATTATTGAAGCTAGAGAAGAAAACCTAATTCAATTAGCTGAATTACTAGGTAGAACTACTTTAGACAGAAATAATGTTCCATTGAACGAGAAAGAACTTAAAATGGATTTAATTTCTCACGCTAGAAGAAATCCAGAAGAAGTACTAGAGATTATCAATGACCCTAGACTAGAAACTAGAATACAGATAAACAGAGCATTTACGCTTAATATTATCAAGTTTGATAAGTTGACTAGGCAAATACTATGGGCTGACACTAAAGAGCCTGTAATCGCCTTAAAAGTAAGAAAAGGACTATTATCGAAAGATGTATTAGTTAATTATTGTTGTGAATCAGGTGGAACGGGTAAAGAAGTCTACAATGACATCCTTTACAAGTTAAACGGAGAAATAGGAGATGATTATATCGTAGAAGAAAATCCAGATGTAATTGATAGCTTTAGTCCAAATGAATTAGTACAAGCGGCTAAGGATGCGGGTATTCTTATTCAATCGGGTGCTTATTTATTCCTAGACGATAAAAAGGCAGAAAACCAATTAGCGAAAGGCAAAGGTGGCGTAGTTAAAATGATTGAGCAAGATGTAGAGTTCAATGGTTTTAATCTAAAAAGCTATTTAATAAGAATGTTGAAACTTACTATGCAGTCTAAAATAACTGATGAGTAGTCAGTAATTTAAACATATAATTTATATTAAAGGTGGGTTCATATCAGTTCCCACCTTTTTTGTATCTTTGTATTTAACAAATTATAACTAATGGCAACTCAATCAACAGACATAACATTCACAACAGGTGAGTCTATCGCAGCCAAAAACGTAACACTTACAGATACATCTACTTATGCTTCTGGTGATTTAAGTTGGGCTTCGGGAGATTCAAGAATACTTGTTAAGATAGTAGACCCACAAGGAACTACATTTTATAATAACACAGACACATCTAACCCTAATATGACATCGGGTGGCTCTAGCGATACGATAAACCTACCAAAAGATGCTGATTCATTAGTTGTTAGAGGTTCTTATCAAATAACGCTAACGTATTTCGATGTAGCAGCACCTTTGGTTAAATTTGAAAGAACATTTCAGTTTGATAACACTTATTCTTCACCAACGGCTGATTTAGACCTTAGTTATAGCGTAATAAACCCTATTTTCTTTAAAGCAGTAGACGAAACAAGTTACGCTTATAATTCAGTAGACCCTACAATAACGGGTACATTAACACTTACGCACCCACAAGGGCTAGGTTCTTATGTCACTAACATTGATAGTTCTACAAAGACATTAAACACAAAAGTATTTTACTATTCAACTGACCCTGATATTACTTCGGTAGTAGCCTTGTCAGCAAATGCTACATATACATTTAACGGGTATTATACAGACGCAACTTCTACGGATGTTACTTGGACACTACTAGATGCTGTAACAGGCTCTAAGGGTATCTATGTAAGCGGTGGAAGTGATGGTTGCGACCTTTATTGTTGCATGAAAGCATTAGAGCAGCAACTAGATGCAGCTATAAATACGGGAAACAAAACAGATGAAGCTAGATTAACGAAGCTATTCAATAGAGCGTCTAATCTTTGGCAGTTAATTCAGAACGCATATAACTGCGGTAAATCATCGGATGCAGCGGCTTATACCTCTGAAATAAAAGACTTATTAAGTTGTACGGGAGATTGCGGTAGTTCAGGAACAGTATCTCAAGTAGTAGGTATAGGAACAACCCCTGCAATAGTAAGAATGGGTTCAGCTACAATGACGGCAGACGTTACTAGCTATACATTCACAGAACTTATAAACTACAACTATGCAGATGGAGATGTAATCATAACCGTAGATGGAGATGACGTAGAATCAATTAGCACATACAGCATAAGTTTAAATTCCTTAACGGGAGAAATTACTTTCGGAACAATTGTATATACGGGAGTAAAGGTAGCTTATCACATAATTAAACCATAAGAAATGAAAAAGATAGTAATATTATTTATACTTACTGCGTTTTGCTTATCAGGATATTCGCAAGCCACTATTAATTGGGTAACTAAGAATCAGCCCTTTAAAGTTAAGAAGATTGCGTATGGAGATACGATGTTTTTAAGCGGAGAATCAATGTACGGAGCTTATGGGAGTTTATTTATAATAGACTCTACTGCTGATGGCAGGTATTTTATAAATGACGGGTATGCGGCTAATGATTCATTAACTCAAATAAGAAGTGAAATTTCAGATACAGCAACACAGATTAGAAGTGAGATTTCAGACACAGCTACACAGATTAGAAGTGAATTATTAGGTAGTGCTTATTGGAATAATTCGGGCGGAGTGTTGCATCCCAAGACATCTGGAACTGACTCTGTTTTTATAGGGCTTCAATCAGCAGCTATTCCTAAATCAGAGAACGTAGCATTACAGCTATATGGTCAATACAATAATATAGCTACTTATATTAACCCTACTACGGGTGATTCAGTATTAAACGCTAAGAATGGTAATACATATTTTGTAGACGGAACGGGTAAGATAGTTCAAATTAATAAATGCGCAGTAGGGACTAGATTATTATTCTATGTTGGATTGGGTGCTACACTAAACTTAGACCCTGCTGAATTTGGCGCAAACGGACAAGTACTTAGAAGTCCATTAGGAGCTTCACTTACATTAAGCGAATTTGATGTTATAGAATTAATATGCACAGACGAGGGGCAATTCGCTATATCATCAGCTGCAGTAGATAATCAATAGAAATTGGGAGCAAATGTAAATACCGTAAAGACGCAAGTCTTTGAGATTATAAAGAAGAATCAGTCAGGAGGCTATATAAAGACAAGCGACTTTAATAACTACGCAAAGCTAGAACAACTTTCTTTTTATAATGAAGTGCTAGGTGTGTCTGAAAGTTCACAGCAAACAATGGATATAGCTGATGAATTAAAGGTATCAGTTAATCTTTTTCCGAACTCAAGCAACTTAGTAACTAAGCCTAGCGATTATATGCAATTGCAATCAATAACGGGTAGAGTTTATCTTAATCAAACACAGAGTAAGCTAGTTCAATTTCAAGTGATGGGTCAGTCAGAAGCAGACGCATCGGAAGTTAGCGGTTTCTCAAGAGCAAGTGCAAAATACCCCATAGCTGTTGTTAATGCAGATACGGTAGAAATTAAACCTTACTCTGTATTTAGTAGCGTTAAGTTCAACTATTACAGACTTCCATTAGACCCTATTTGGGGCTTTACAGTATCATCTAATAGAGAAGTGTACGATTCGTCTACATCGGTTGATTTTGATATACCAGAGCAGAATACAGAAAGAATAGTACAAGGTATAGTTAGACGTTTTGGTTTCTCAATAGGAAACGAAGCGTTAGTTAATTACAAATAATGACAAAAGTAGATTTAGCATATAGAGCATTAAAGAAGCTTTACCCAAAGCTAACGCAAGACGCTAAGACATCTCTTAGGGAAATGGTAGCTGCTGTTGGTAATGCTAGAGATAAAGTTGTTGCAGATTTCGCTTGGCAAGCGTGGAGTAATGACTTAATGGAAGATATGGTTTGGGAAGGCTGTATATCTACTTATGAGCAATTATCCCCTACAAAAGACACTAGAACTAACAGATGGTATTTACAGCTACCATTTAAGCCGTTAGTACTTCCTAAGAATATGGGTATTTATCAGATAACACCTTGTAATAACACATTTGAATACTACCAAGT
>DNHN01000040.1 GCA_003485825.1 Bacteroidota bacterium
CTTATTTTCTTAAGGTACCACATAAAGTCTATTTTCTCTAATCCCATAGCTGCCACACCTGCAGCAGAACCTATTATTAGTGCACTTCCTCCTGTACCAGCACAATACGCGAGCAGTTCCCAGAAGTGACCATTGGCAGCAAATTCACCTGTAGGTACAATGTCGTACATTCCTTGTGCTGCTGCTACTAACGGTACGTTATCTACGATACTAGAGAGTAGTCCTATTACGATATTAATGGAGAAAATATCTCCTCCAAAGGCACTGTCTAGCGCAAGAGCTGCTGTGCGTAAATGACCAAATTCTTGAAGAGCTGCTACCGCCATTAATATACCCAAGAAGAAAAGCACACTGGCCACATCTATTTTTTGTAAAACCCCAATAACTGAGAGGGGCTGCTTTTCAGACTTACTTTTACCCTTATGCATAATCTCAGTAATGGTCCATATTATCCCAAGACTTAGCATCATTCCCATAAAAGGAGGAAGGTGGGTTACCGTTTTAAAGAATGGAACAAAGATTAGTCCACTTAGACCTAAAATAAACACAGATACTCTCTCGCCAGATGTGGTAGGATTAAGGTAGTGGTCTGCGTTTTCTTGCTTAAGTGGACGTTCCACTTCACCTTTAAACGTAAAGCTGAGTATAGCCAATGGAACAAGTAGTGCAACAAGACTCGGCAGAATAAGGTCAATGATAATGTTTGGCACATCGGGTAATTGTCCTTTTATCCAAAGCATAGTAGTGGTGACGTCTCCTATAGGTGACCAAGCTCCACCCGCATTTGCAGCTACTACGACCATTCCTACAAATACCCATCGTGTCTTTTGGTCTTTTATGAGCTTACGAAGCAGAGACACCATTACTATAGTAGTGGTCAGGTTATCCAGTGCTGCTGAGAAAAAGAACGTAAGGATGCATATGATCCAGAGCAATTTTGTAATGTTTTTTGTCTTTATTCTATCCGTGATTACGGCAAAACCTTCGTGAGCATCTACGAGCTCTACGATAGTCATAGCTCCCATAAGGAAGAAGAGTATGTTGGCAATGTCAAACATGTGGTGATATAAACCTCCTTCACCATTAGCCCCGTGTTCAATCGTATGAATGATATCGTGACCGCCTCCATTGAGTGAGAATACATAGATCGCCCAGCACACCATACCTGTTACGAGTGCACTAGCTGCTTTGTCTATTTTGAGAGGATGCTCCAGTGCTATAGCTGCATAGCCTAGTACGAACACTACGATAATAAGTATTGCCATTTTTTCTAATTTGGTGGCAAAAAAACGCTTTTTATTTCAGAGTAAAAAGCGGGAATTCATTGAGGATGTCTAGCCCGTTTTCTCCACGATTTATATAGAAGTGAGATAGTCCATTGGTGAGGAGTATCTTTTCTACGTTTTGGAAGGTGATATATCCGGCTACTTGATTTATTGTTTTCTGGGTGATAGCTATGGATGGAGCCTTGCACTCTACGAGTAGTTCTGGCGTTCCTTCCCTGCTGTAGTAGATGATATCGTACCTTTTTTTGCTATTGGGTAGCGTCTTTTCAATACTCATTCTGCCTGCGGCAAATCCGTTTTTTATCAGTTGATGTAAGGTATGTTGTCTCACCCATTCTTCGGGAGTGAGGGGCACATATTTTTTTCGAACCAGATCATAAATCTCGTTCTTGCCATTATTATCTGATTTTATTTGAAAGTTAAACTTTTCGAAGTTTAATTGCACCGTATTCTATATTAAGATGGCCAAAGGTAGTAGTTCGTACAGTGATTTCAATGCATTAATGCAACAACTGGAGCAGGGGGAGGTACTGCCTGTATACCTTCTGCAAGGGGAGGAGTACCGTTTTTTAGAGCAATTATTGGACAAAATAGAAGAAAAGGTAGTGGACCCAGCTACAGCGAGTTTTAATCATCATACCTTTTATGGCAAAGAAACGGAGGCTAGTGAGCTGGTAAACTTGGCCCGCCGGTTTCCGATGATGGCAGATAAACAGCTTATAGTGTATAAAGAAGCTCAGTACTGCCGCAAACCGGAGGAGATAGAAGAGTATCTCAAAAATCCGGTGCCGAGTACAGTATTGGTCTGGTATCATCCAGGCAAAAAAATACCTTCGAACAGAAAATTGGCCAAAGCGTTTGCCATGTCGGGTAAAGTGTTTAATGCAGACCCCATCGCTGATAAGGATGTAATACCCGTAGTACATAGCTATATCCAAGATCAAGGGTATGATATAGAGCCTAAACCACTTCACTTATTAGTGGAAAATAGTGCAGCTCGTTTTTCGGTCATACTTCAAGAGCTAGATAAGGTCTTTTCCAACGTAGAAAAAGGCAGTAAAATTAGAGAAGAACACATACAGAAGTATGTGGGGATTAATAAAAAGTTCAATATTTTTGGTTTGCAGAAGGCGTTGGCTCAAAAAAAGCGAACACAAGTAGTAGAGATTGTAAATTACTTTACGTCACATACCAAGGAGTATCCATTGGTAGTACTTAATGCGACGCTATATGGGTATTTCCGTAAAGTGTCTATAGTTCAGAGTATGACACGTAGTACAGATAAAGAAATAATGAGTGCCGTAGGAATACCCTTCTTCGCTATGAGTGAGTATAGAGAAGCAGCTAGAAACTACGGTGGCAATAAAATCGTATCGGTCATGGATTGTATCAATGACTGTGACTTAAAATTTAAAGGAATAAAACCAGGAGGAGAGAGTGAAAAGGGGCTTTTAGAGGAGACGATACTAAAGATTTTAAGCATTTAGTTAAGTTTTACCTGATAATGATGCAATAATTATTTAATTTGCCCAACACAATTAAACTTTACACAGAACAAATGAAAAAAACCGTACTTACAGTATTATTATCCGCGCCATTCTTGCTACTGGCTCAGAGTGGAATTAAGGAACTAAAAATGCCGAATTTTGAGAATAACGTGGCCACATTGGAATCGTATAAAGCTATTGATGTAGCTGTTCCAGTAGGTCAAGGAACGGTATTAGCCGCTCCGGGAAAAAACAAAAAAGATCAAAATTTTAGTGCTATTGATTTAGGGAAGACTTTCTATGATTTACAGACCAATGCTAGTTCAGGACGCAGAATTATTCTTCATGAAGATGGAACTATCTCTGCAGTATGGACAGGTAGTCCAGATGCAGGTACTGGATATCCAGGTAGAGGTACAGGATATAATTACAATGATGGTACAGACTGGTATGCAAGCAGGTCAGAGAGAATAGAGGAAGCTGGAGATGATTTCAGATCAGGATGGCCTTCTATTATGTTATTAGATGACGGAACAGAACTAGTAATGGCTCAC
>DNHN01000139.1 GCA_003485825.1 Bacteroidota bacterium
AGACTGCAACTTTACCAGTGCTACCTCCTTTTTAATGCGACCAGGAGGATACCTAAAATGCGGGAATCAGGTAAATGCACCGTATTTACTTTCAGACCCTATCAATATTAAGGGAATTGTAAAACCTTACTTCTCAGCTATAGACCTTCATATAAATCCACTGACTGCATGCACATACCAAGACAGTACGTATGCTAAATTTATCAATCTAGGACCCAACAAAACAGGATTAACTGATCGTTATATTCTAGGGGTTCCAGCAGGATTTTTAGTGGATACCACCTACATCGATAATGGACACAATGCTCCCACTACTAGGCCATCACTAGACGCCTCTTCCGGTAAAAACATCTACAGTTGGCCTATACCCGCCAACATAGCACCTGGAGACAGTTGTGTATTCCAAATAAAGACCTTCTTAGACAATGCTGCACTGACCTGCGGCACAAAGCAAATTTACGCTCAAGCGGTAGTCACTTCTTCAGCGCTTTGCGTCAGCGATAGCCTTTACTGCGATATAAACGTAGCGACCAGTGCATTGCAACGAGCAGACTCGCTCATAAAAGAAGTTTATGACCTCGATTTTGTAAAAGCTACTTCTACTCCAAGTGGTGCAAACGAGACAGTAAATTTAGACTATGTAGTTACCAGCAAAGGGCTAGATAAGCCTCAATCTACTGAACTTTATTGTCAAATAATACACGACGCTAACCAAAATGGAAGTGTAGATTCCGGAGAAAGCATCATTGCCACAGACACTATCACCTCCAGTTTCACTTATGGAGCACAATCTTACCGAAGCTTCCAGTTTGATGTATCCTCCTCCATAACATGTGACTTATTACTCTACATCTCAGACTCTAACTGTGTATGTAACTCAACTACGGAAGTAATTTCTAACATACAGTTACTCAATGCAGGTAGAGATACCATTGTTTGCCCAAATGAGGGAGTAATCATCGGTTTTGAAGGGAATCCCAACAATTCATACAGCTGGAATTATCCAACACTATTAAGCAAACAGGATACTAGCTCACCTG
Source organism: Bacteroidota bacterium (assembly GCA_003485825.1). Taxonomy (GTDB): domain Bacteria; phylum Bacteroidota; class Bacteroidia; order NS11-12g; family UBA9320; genus UBA9320. The sequence goes on from DNHN01000139.1 coordinate 1,041, forward strand.
TACTTACGGTCATTAACTCTAACCCTACCAGAGATACGCTTACCATGATACTCACTACAGATAAGGGAACCTGTAGCTCGCAGGATACGGCACGAATAATAGTCTATATGGGGATGCAGATGAATATGCAAGATACCGTCTCCTTATGTAAGGGGAATAGCGTTACTATAGGGAGTTTCGTACAGGGAGGTGAATCCCGAATTAGACAGACTTCGTGGTCACCTACAGATAGTGTTATTCAATCTACCGGCTATTTAAATGAGGCGTACCCCATTGTGAATACCACCTACACGCTCACGGTCACAGATGTCAAAGGATGCTCTATTCGAGACTCTTCACTCGTGAAGGTAGTGGACAAGCCAACTGCTTCCATTGGGTTAACTGATAGTTGTGCAAACACCATTTTTGCTTTTAAAAACAACACGGACTATAGAGGCACTTTGAAGGACAGCACGTATTGGGATTTCAGTGATTTAGGCTCGTCACAAGTAGCTAATCCATACCTGTATATCGACACTGCCCAGACGCTAATCGTAAAACTATATGCAGAAAACACCGTAGGGTGCTGGGACACTACTTCTGCTCTGCTAGAAATCCACCCATTGCCAGAGGCGAGTTTCTCATTTGCCGAACAGTGCGAAGGAAGTTTAGGAGAATTCAAGGCTACATCAGTAGTAGCTACAGGTCAGGTAACCAACCAATGGGTGATAGATGGGACCACCTACAACCAAGATACCGTAGAATACATCCTGCCCAATAAAGACTCTATAGGCATCGCTATACTAGCGAAAAGTAACTATGGCTGCCTTGACTCGTTCAAGCAAAAAGTGAACATCTTCGACAAACCAGAAGTAGCACTAAATCTAGCGAACAAATGTTTGGAAGATTCTGTAGATATCAGTGCAATACAGCTGACTGGCACCCTAGATAGTATTGTAAGCTATGATTGGGACTTAGGAGACAATACCAGCGCTAGCGCAAAATCATTCAGGTACCTATATGCTGACACAGGCACTTACACGGTACAAGTGCACGTAAGCACGGCAAATGGATGCTCCGATACCGCAGATGGGACTACTACTATTCACCCCATTCCAAAAAGTAGCTTCACCCTAAACGATGTCTGCTTAGGAGATACTATATATACAACCAACACTAGCTCTATTGCTAAAGGTACTATTTCAACGATTTACTGGGACTATGGTTCAGGATATACTCAAGGGTCCGATTCTCAGTTTCTAACTCCAAGCACCATAGGTCCGGGAACCATCGGGCTAAAAACACAATCTGACAAAGGATGTATTGACTCTATTTCTACGGACTACAACGTCTTCTATAAAGAGCCTTTAGCACTGCATACACAGCAAGGAATCTGTGAAAATGCGACCATCGTTTTCGTCAGTACACCGAATCAACTTGACTCTGTGGCAGTCACTACATGGATCACGAATAAGGATACGTTCACTTTTAATGACCTAAACTACAATTACCCTGGAGAAGGAACCTATGACGTGTATCAAAAGGTAGAAACCAATAGAGGTTGCATTACCGACAGCACGTTTACGGTAACTATTCGACCTGCTCCTACAGCGCGTATTATAGCAAGCAAGCCATGTGAAGATAATCAGGTGATTTTTGAAAGTGGTACGGAAAACCAAACCTACGAATGGACTCTAGATGATGGGACCACCAATGCCAATAAAGAATTTAATTACACTTTTGATAGTCTCGGTAAATACTATGTCTCCCTCCAAGTCTATACTGACTTTGGCTGCTTTACAAGCACACAAGACTCTATTGCTATAACAAACATCGTGGAGCCTAATTTTGAGATAGAAGACATCTGTGAAGAGGCTACTCAGTGGGTCTATCAGACGACCACTGGTCACGCAGCTACGATCACTAGAGCTAGCTTTAGTATGGGAGACGGCACTACTATAGAAGAAACAGACTCCTTCACCTATACCTACGGAAAAAGTGGCGACTACACCGTACGGTTAGACATCACTACTACACTCCCCGGCTGCGATTATACCACCACTAAAGACATTACGGTATACGAACTGCCTACCGCAGACTTCTTGGTATATCCAGAAACACCGGATATTTTCACAGCGGAGATACAAGGGAAAGACAACAGTAGGGGTGCAGACTCCATACGCTACTTTATGAGTGACGGGGCACTTTTTGTCTCTCGAGACTTTGCTCACAAATTTCTGGACAGCGGACAGTATGAAGTAAAACAATGGGTAAGTTCTGCTTTTGGATGTCTGGATAGCATCACTAAAGACATCTACATCTCTTTCGCTTACAATCTCTACATCCCCAATGCATTTACGCCGAACAATGACGGGATAAATGACAACTTTAAACCCACCGGATTGGGAATGAAGCGGTACCAGATGATGATCTACAATAGATGGGGTGAAAAAGTATTTGAATCCGATGAAAACAATGTAGCTTGGGATGGCAAAGACGCTTTGCCTGGATATTATATGTATCAAATATTTGCCTACGACTTTAGAAATAACCTACACGTATACAAAGGAAGCGTCTACTTACTCGAGTAGTCTAACTCAGGTGATGAACTCGTGTCCAATTCGCAGTTCAACAACAAACGTCCAATGACTCTGCGGAGCGGTGTTTTAGCTCAGCAACTTTTTGACCATATCAGCTATCATCTTGCCATCTGCACGACCTTTTAGTTTACTATTAGCCATACCCATCACTTTGCCCATATCCTTCATCGAGCTTGCTCCAGTTTGCGCTATGATTGCATTAACTTCGGCTGCTACTTCCTCCTCACTCATCTGTGCAGGGAGAAAAGTTTCTATCACGGCGAGTTCTTCTTCTTCTATCACGGCCAGGTCTTCTCTACCTTGCTCTTTGTATATGGTCAGTGAGTCCTTGCGTTGCTTCGCCATCTTCACTAAGGTAGCCATCTCATCTTCCTCGGTCACGGGTTTACCCCCTTCTTGCGTAGCTAGTAGCATTAAAGCGGATTTTATCGCTCGTAAGCTTCTAAGCGAAACTGCATCTTTGGCTTTCATAGCCGTTTTCATTTGTTCTGATATTTGTTCTGAAAGACTCATACTGCAAAGGTAGCTTATTGGGATGAAGTATCCTGTCTACCGAAACTAAAACAACAAGACAGTAGAGCGTCTACTTAATTTAATCTGAAATAGCTATTTTTGATACTCAATGAAAATACGTAAACCATGGGAGTAGGACCATTGATTGGATTTTTAATTCTGATGGCACTAATGATAATTGGTTCCGTTTCTCTCTGGTACTTTGCACGAAAGAAAAAAAGTAAGGT
>DNHN01000093.1 GCA_003485825.1 Bacteroidota bacterium
ACAAGTCTAATCATAGGAAAAGTAGAGCACATTCTACTCCCAGATGGGGCCATGGATGATGGAGGGCATTTTGATCTAGGAGCTCATAATGTAGCGGGTCTCAGCGGACTGAATACGTACTATTCACTGAAAAAGGAAGCGAGGTTTCCGTATGTGCGGGATGAGTTTACTTTGGTAGACTTGGACTAAGTGACTATAAGCAATTTGTTTTATTTAATCATCTAAAAACGCTGACCCTCGGGTATACTTTAGATAATCACACAGATATCAAAAGTACGAGCACTTTATGCTAAAAATAGTACTTTAGATCAAACTGAGACTTGCACAGACATAAGCATTATCCAAGACTAGAGAAACGTAACTTCGTCACTCATGAAATTCTCAACTTTTAGGGCATTGACTTCATGCGACTATCGTGTTAACTAACAAAGAGCATTTGATAATATTGCTTAACACTTCAAGTCTTGAAGAGATTACAAACAGCAATTTACACGGAATATAATGGAAAACAGAGATAAAATATTTGACAATAACTTTGATTCACCTGAGTTTGAGATTTTACCACAAAAAGGTAATGAGTCGTCAGTATCTGGAGAACGATACATGGGCATTAGATACAAAAATTACATTTATCATAAAACTACAATCACACTTCCTCTTACTAATGATTATCTTGAGTATAGTCTTGCTAGCATCCGCCTGCACACATTCATCTTAGAAAATATATACGCCCAAGAACGGAGAGCCTAATCTACTGTTGCTCAATGGAAACTGGAAAGGGATCACCCATAGTGGAAACAGTGACTTTCAAACAGAAACGCAGTATTTAGTGGAATTAGAAATGAATGGAGAAACTGCTGGAGAATTAGATATTCTCTATTTCAAACCCATCAACCCAGATGGAAGTCTTAAAGAAGGTGGTTGGGTTGATAAGCTTTATATATCTAATGGGAATGTGTCCTATCTAACGAATGATTACAGCTTCTCTAAGTGGTCACAGCATGACTCGACCAATTTCAAGTGGTTTTTACTTGGCACAGATTTTTGGGATAATAAGATAGGTAATTACAAAAACTTTGTGAATTTCGAAAGAAACAATGATTCCCTGCATATCAGCACAGGCCAACTGGTTTTGGATGACAGTGCATTCAACATAAATTATTACATCCGATCCGGTAAACTTCAATAACCTAAATCCAGCACCACAACGAATAACATACATTCCTTTGGAATCTCCTCTCTGAACTTCCTTATGACTTCGCAATCTTTGGTTTACTCCACTGATTCTGCCAAACCCTTTCGCCGACGAAACCTCAGCTTACACCCCAGCTTGCCAAAGCTAATAATCTCTTTCTTCACTCTAAAAAAGGAAAAGACCGGTATATAAACAATAAAGTGCTTATTAAGAAAAGAAAGAAGGTCAAAAGAAGATTATAAACTACTTGCTTAAAGCCGTCAGAATAAGACCAAAAATTATGGGGTGCCCCCTTACAAAAGAAGTTAAGCGAAAAATACAAAACGAATAACTAGTCCAATAAAAGTGAACAATACAATAAGAACAGGATTTCTTGGATAATTCTCTAGAATCAATCAAAAATAACAAATCTAGATATCCTTTTACAAGCGAAGCAAGCACACTTAAAAGGGAGTCAGCTTTTATAGTTCACCATATTCATTTAACCTCAGAACCTCAATTATCTGATTATGATTAAATTTACCATTCCTCTAGATTTTAAACTATACTATTTTTAGGGAAGACTGCATACATTAATACTGCTTTCTGAAAGGTATCATCTTCCATTGTAAACTACGGTTTTCTAATGCATAATCTGGGTTAAATTTGCACTCGAATTAGTGGACTAATTCGCTAACACAATTATTCAATACCATGCACAGAACACATACTTGCGGAGAGCTAAGAGCAGAACACATAGGACAAACCGTAACCCTAAGCGGGTGGGTCCAGACACGCAGAGATTTTGGAGGGATGACCTTTATAGATCTGCGTGACAGATACGGTATCACTCAGCTCGGTTTTAATGAGGAGCAAGACAAAGAGCTAAACACTCGCGCTCGCTCACTTGGACGTGAATTTGTAGTAAAAGTGCACGGTGAAGTTATAGAGCGCAGTAACAAGAATGACAAAATACCTACTGGAAACATTGAGATAAAAGTAACTGCCTTTAAAGTGCTTAATGCATCACTTACTCCACCGTTTACCATCGAGAATGATACCGATGGGGGTGAAGAGATTCGCCTAAAATATCGCTACCTCGATTTACGTAGAAATCCAATACAAGAAAAACTAGTCCTCCGCAGTAAGCTAAATAAAGCGGTACGTGACTACCTGAATGATGCTGATTTTATAGATGTAGAGACTCCCTATCTGATAAAATCTACTCCAGAAGGTGCACGCGATTTTGTAGTACCCAGTAGAATGAACGAAGGGCAGTATTATGCACTTCCTCAAAGCCCACAGACGTTTAAGCAGCTGCTTATGGTAAGTGGTCTAGACAAGTATTACCAAATCGTAAAATGCTTCAGAGATGAGGATTTTAGAGCTGATAGACAGCCAGAGTTTACGCAGATCGACTGTGAGATGTCCTTCGTAGAGCGTGATGACGTATTGGATACTTTCGAAGGAATGATACGTTCTGTATTCAAAAGTGTAAAAGACCTAGAACTTGGTGATATCCCAAAACTAACCTACGACGAAGCCATGAGACGCTTCGGTAGCGATAAGCCTGATATGCGTTTCGGAATGGAACTGGTAGACTTAGATGACGTGGCAAAAGGCAACGGTTTTGGTGTATTTGACAATGCAGGTAGCGTAGTAGCCATCAATGTCACCGGTGGGAATAAGTATACACGTAAAGAGCTGGATGCATTTACGGATTGGGTAAAGCGCCCACAGATAGGAGCTCTGGGACTCATCTACTGCCGCGTAAATGAAGACGGCAGCTACAAATCTTCTGTAGACAAATTTTTTGACCAAGAGAAACTAGCACAATGGGCTGAAAAGTCTGACAGTAAGGCCAACGACCTGATACTCGTACTCAGCGGTGAAACCGAAAAAGTACGCAAGCAAATGAACGAGCTGAGACTGCATATTGGTGACCTCGAAGGGCTACGACCTAAAGATAAATTTGCAGCCTGCTGGGTGGTAGACTTCCCACTCGTAGAGTACGATGAAGAGAGTGATAAATGGCATGCTATGCATCATCCATTTACCTCACCTATCCCTGCTGACAGAGACAAAATGGAAACAGATCCTGGCACTGTAAAAGCGAATGCCTATGACATGGCCATCAATGGCATGGAAGTAGGCGGTGGAAGTATCCGTATACATGACAAGACGCTACAGAAACGTATGTTTGATCTTCTTGGATTCACTCCAGAAGAAGCTCAGGAACAGTTTGGCTTCTTGATGAATGCCTTTGAATATGGAGCACCTCCGCACGGTGGCATTGCTTTTGGGTTAGACCGGCTTGCTGCTATACTAACTGGAACAGACTCTATTCGTGATGTAATAGCCTTTCCGAAGAACAATATGGGACGTGATATTATGATTGATGCTCCTGCACCGCTAAATGCAGACCAGAAGAAAGAACTGGGAATGCCTTAGTCTAACCTGCTTGCGTTAAACATAGCTTCTTGATACGTATTGGAGCAATCCGCCAACATAGAAGTCATTCGTTTTGCGCCCTCTTTGTCTTCTCCTGCATTTATGAGCAAGTATTCGGTCTTTGTAAATTCCTTCAGAATGATCTCAGTAGTGCATGAGCAAAACTCCTTTCTCTCAGAGGGATAAAGTACCGTCATTCCTCCTCCATCGTCGAGGCAGTTTACTATCATAGTCTCGGCATCACCTTCCTTCCATACGATATCCTTAGTTTGATAATTGTAAATAAGTTTAACCGCTATGAGCACGACTACTAATGCCATTACTCCTACTGCTATATATTTTTGCCACTTATTGGTCATTGTCTAATACTTTATGCAATATTATTCATTCTAAGCATATTTCATTTTCTTTGAGGGTAATAAAGTTCAGATGCAAATAAAAGCCGATAACCCAGACCACTATGTTTCACAAATACCTGAAGAAAGACAGGCGATTTTCAATGAACTCCGCAGAGTCATAAAAGACAATATGCCAGCAGAGTTAGAAGAATGCATAAGCTACAATATGATAGGCTATGTAGTACCTAAGTCTGTATATCCTGCAGGCTATCACTGCTCTCCAGAACTTCCACTACCCTTCGTAAGCTTAGCTTCCCAAAAAAATAATATCTCCTTTTATCACATGGGGATGTACGCTAGCAAGGAACTAACCACTTGGTTTACAGAAGAATATGCCAAACGAACACGATTCAAACTAGACATGGGTAAAAGTTGCGTCCGTTTCAAACGAATGGATGATATTCCCGTAGACCTCATAGGTGAGCTCATGACTAAGATGACGACACAAGAATGGATAGCTATGTATGAGAAAGCTTACATTCCCAACTAAGCCATATATTGTCGCATATAAACCGTTTTAATACCCCTATCATTTCGTTAAAAAAATAAACCGTAACGCTGCTATGCTTGATTTTTTTGCCTCATTCTAGTGAAATTAATTTCAGCTTATTTATACGTCAATATATAACTCAATTGGTATACCAACTAAGCAAGTACTCCTATTTACCAGCTAAAAACTCGACCAACTTATCTATGGCCAAGCCTCTGTGGCTAATTGTAGATTTTTCATCCATCGTCATTTCTGCGAAAGTACGGTCATATCCATTTGGCCTAAAAATAGGGTCATACCCAAAACCTTTCTCTCCACTTTTAGCTGTTGTAATTTCACCTTCGCATACCCCCTCAAAAAAATACTCCTTACCTTCCCAAATAAGCGCTACCACAGTTCTAAATCGAGCTTTACTATTGGTTTCTCCTTTCAAATTATGGAGCAGTAAATTCATATTGTCCTCACTTATTTTTTGCTCACCTGCATAACGAGCAGAGTATACTCCCGGGGCTCCATTTAGCGCCTCTACCTCTAGCCCCGTATCATCAGCAAAGCAGTTTTTGCCGGTTTTCTCAAACACTTGTCTGACCTTTTGCAGTGCATTCGCATCTAACGTATCTCCAGTCTCTAACAGTTCGTTGGGGAAGGCCTTAGCATCCAATCCCTCGATAGTGTGCTCAGGTAACTTAGCTCTTATTTCAGCTATTTTATTGGCGTTTTGAGAAGCAAATATGATGTTCATTATCGGCAAATATAGGCCCAGTAGGAACACGACCTCAATTACAGGTCAGCAGATGAGTTCCTACAAAAAAAATCATCATCTTTGCCCCCTTATCGAACCACAAACTCAAATATCCTCTAAACCACTCGCTGAGCGTGTGCGTCCTACTTCACTGGACGAGGTCGTAGGCCAACAACACATTATAGGACCCGGCAAGCCTTTGCGGAAAGCCTTAGACGCTGGAGCTATGTACTCGTGTATTTTTTGGGGACCTCCTGGAGTAGGTAAGACTACGTTGGCGCAGATTTTTTCTCATGTGCTCAATAAGCCCTTCTTCCAACTTAGCGCTATCAGTGCAGGTGTAAAAGATATCCGCGAGACCATAGAGAAAGCCAAGAAAACAAAGTTTATGGGCAGCGGCGGGAGTGCTATACTGTTCATAGATGAAATACATCGATTCAATAAAGGACAGCAAGATGCACTATTAGGTGCGGTAGAGCAAGGCATCATCACCTTAGTGGGCGCCACTACAGAGAATCCTAGTTTTGAAGTGAATGCCGCACTGCTCTCTCGGTGCGAAGTTTTTGTACTCAAACCGCTAGAACTAGCAGACTTGAAGGATTTAGTACATCAAGCGTGTGAGCGTGATGCTTTTCTCAAATCCAAAAAAATAAAAATAAAAGAATGGGACGCACTGATCCAAGTCAGTGGTGGCGATGGACGAAAACTACTGAATGCCTTAGAAATTATCGTAAACTTTAGTGATACCAAGACCGTCACCATTACCGATAAACTGGTCACCGAAGCAGTACAGAAAAAGCTCGCCATGTTTGATAAAGGCGGTGAGCAGCACTATGACATTGCTTCAGCATTTATAAAAAGTATCCGTGGCAGCGATCCCAATGCAGCGGTATACTACCTAGCTAGACTTATAGAAGGCGGTGAAGACCCTAAATTCATCGCACGTAGATTGATCATCTCTGCTAGTGAAGACATAGGCATGGCTAACCCCAATGCATTGTTGCTCGCCAACACCGGTTTTGATGCGGTGAATAATGTGGGTTATCCAGAATGTAGGATAATTCTATCTCAGGTTACGATATATTTAGCTACTAGTCCTAAAAGCAATGCCAGTTATATGGCGATAGGAAAAGCTCAAGCTCACGTGAAGGAAACAGGAGATTTATCCGTCCCGCTATCGCTTAGAAATGCTCCTACTAAACTCATGAAGGAGCTCGATTACGGTAAAGGGTACAAGTACTCACACGACTTTCCAAATAATTTTGCAGAACAAGAATTTATGCCTGCTGAAATAGCGAACGCTACCTACTACGAACCGGGAAATAATGGTGCTGAGATAAAAATCAGAGAAAGACTAAAAGCCCTATGGAAGGACAAGTATGGGTATTAAGTCTACTCAAGCAAATTGATAGATAGTTTCTCTATTCGTTGCTCCGTCGCTTCCAGTACTTTTATCTCAAAGTTGTCAATCACAAAAATATCTCCCACACTCGGTATCTCCTCTAAATTAGCAATTACAAATCCTCCAAGAGTTTCATAATCCCCTTCTGGAATCTTCAGATCATACTTTTCATTTACGTGGTCTACTTCCAGCTTAGCCGCTAAGGTATACACTCCGTTTTCGGAGACGAGTTCGTCTTCTTCCACTTCATCATGCTCATCCTCTATCTCACCAAAAATTTCCTCCATGATGTCCTCCACGGTAATTACTCCCGCAGTACCACCATACTCATCTACTACTAAAGCGATACTCTTTTGTGTAAATGAAAACTCATTGAGCATATCATTCGCACTTCTAGCCTCATTAGTAATCAGTATAGGTATCAGAATCGATTTTATCGTTTGCGGTTTTTTGTGCAAGTCAAGGTGATGTGCATACCCAATAATATTGTCTACATTTTCTTTGTATACTAATATTTTGGAGTGCTGCGACTCAATGAAGAGTTTCTCTAACTCTTTAATAGTACTCTCAATATCAATAGCCGTGACTTCTGTACGTGGGACTAAACAATCACGTACTTTTACGTTGCCAAAATCCAACGCATTTTTAAGTATATCCGTGTCTACCTCCTGCTCCTCACCCTCGCTATTGCCGTGTGCAGACTGAGATATAAAGTGGTCTAAATCTACCTTGCCAAAAACTGGGGTCTCCTCTGAGAATCCTCCTCCTAGCAAGCGATTAAGGATAATATTACTTAGCCAAATCACAAATTTAACAATGGGCCAAAGCAGCACATAAAATACTTGAAACGGGTAAATAAGCACACTTAAAATCCCACTTGGATTTAGTCTAAAAAGAGCTTTAGGCAGGAACTCCGCAGTAATTAGTACAATGACCGTAGATACAATCGTCGCGCTTAACAATGCTAAAAGCGCCGTATTCTCTATGTACGGAGAATACATTAGCTCAAACCGAGGTCTAAAAATCTCCTCCATGGTGATACCGTATACGACTAGAGCAATATTATTACCTACTAGAATGGTACTGATAAACTTACTAGGTGACTTGATATAGCTGGAGCACATTTTAGCCCAGTGTTTTCCCTGATTACTTTTAAGCTCTATACGAAGCTTATTGGCCGAAATAAAAGCTATTTCTAAGCCAGAGAAAAAGGCTGACAGAATCAGCGTGAGCAATACAAGTAAAATCGGTGACATCTATATCCAGTACAAAAATACCACATAAACTGCAATCTAAAGATAGTACCTCAAACGATTGCTTCAGACCGCCTAATCACTTATCACTTTTTCCTATCTTCGTTGCATCAATCAAAAATGAATTCTGCAGACCAATTCAAAACAGAAATAACCGAAGGGTACGCTTTCAAAGGAGATAGTATTTTACTAGGAGGCGCTATGCTCAATGGTGAATCCATACCAGGAGCTCAGATAAAAGCACCGCTTAAAACCTTTAACAGACACGGATTAATAGCAGGTGCTACAGGTACGGGGAAAACGAAAACATTGCAAAATTTAGCGGAGAGACTTTCTGAGAAGGGAGTACCTGTACTTTTAATGGACATAAAAGGAGACCTATCTGGCCTTACCCAAGCTGGTGGAGGACATCCAAAAATAGATGAACGTCACTCTAAAATTGGAAGTCCATGGGCAAGTCAAGCCTACCCATGTGAGCTACTGACGATTTCCGATCAGGAAGGAACTAGAATGCGCGCTACGATTTCAGAATTTGGCCCAGTGCTCTTGTCTAAAATACTCGAACTAAATGACTTACAGAGCGGTATCGTATCTATCATCTTTAAGTATTGTGATGATAAAGGACTGCCATTGCTAGACATTAAAGACTTCCGGAAAGTACTTCAATATATTAGTAACGATGGAAAAGAAGAAATAGAAGAACACTACGGCAGAGTAAGTCCTAGCTCTATAGGTGCTATTATGCGCGCGCTTATTACCATAGAAGAACAAGGAGCAGATGTATTTTTCGGAGAAACAAGTTTTGATGTGGATGACCTCACTCGGATAGATGAAAACGGAATGGGATATATCAATATCCTCAGACTGGATGATATTCAAAGTAAGCCTAAGCTATTCTCTACGTTTATGCTCTGCCTACTCGCTGAGATCTATTCTACGTTCCCAGAGCAGGGAGATAGTGGCAGACCAGAGCTCGTCATTTTCATAGATGAAGCGCATTTGATTTTTGAGGAAGCTAGTAAAGCCCTCCTCAGCCAAATAGAAACTATCGTAAAATTAATCCGTAGTAAGGGAGTCGGAATATTTTTCGTCACTCAAAATCCTGCGGATGTGCCAGAAGATGTGCTCTCACAACTGGGCATGAAGGTACAGCATGCCCTTAGAGCATTTACCGCTAAAGACAGAAAAGCCATAAAACTTACTGCCGAAAACTACCCATTGACAGATCACTACGATGTAGATGAATTACTCACTAGTTTAGGTATAGGTGAAGCAATAGTTACCGTGCTCAATGAAAAAGGAATCCCTACTCCACTAGCACACACCTTACTTACTGCTCCTAGCTCACGTATGGATATTATCTCTGAGAC
>DNHN01000340.1 GCA_003485825.1 Bacteroidota bacterium
GTTTCTGGTGGACTAAGTGCACTTCTTTCATCCTATGAAATAGCTTGTAAACGGTAAGAGTCTCGATAGTTAAAACAGGTGAATGTTATACCTAAGCTTATCCATACTTAATCCTAAGGTTTAATCTTCAGATCTTTCTTTCTGGTAGTTGGTTTACCACCGGTCCATAGCTTCTAGTATGAGTTTGTTTTGGTCGTATATATCATAGCAAAAATGCAGGGTCCAATCTGCGTAAAAATATACGGTACGGTAATCAAGATAGAGTGGCATTGGTTTTTGAAGACGCACTAAAGTAGTCTCCGTAAGTTTTTGGATAGTTGCAGTTGTGTCAGCTGGATCATAGTCTTCCAGACGGTCTGGATCTTTGGGTGCATATCCCATCATTATTCTAAAGTCATCTGCATTGTATTCATCGCTGTTTTGCATCAAGTACTCCCCAAATAGGATTGGATCTTGTAGGCGAACACAACCATGACTCACAGCACGTTGTGTTCTTTTAAAAGCGGTCTTATTCGGTGTATCATGAAGATATATACTGAACGGGTTGTGGAAGATGTATTTGACTGTTCCAAGTGCATTTTCGGGTCCAGGATTCTGTACTATCTGATAAGGTATCTTGTCTTTGTTTATTTTACTCCAACGAATGGTATCTCCATTTACTTCTGTTTTCCCTCTGTATACCTTATACCCTTCTCTACTTAGATATGCGGGGTCTCTTACTAGCTTCCACCACATTTCATTTCGGATGATACTATAGGGTATGGTCCACGTAGGGTTAATGACCATATACGATATTTTGCTGGCTATCTGTGGGGTCTCTAGGTTTTTTGGTAGTTTGTATAACCAACCACTATCGGTATATTCTTTGACCATTTCATCGTATTTGTCTGGAAGATTTTTACCAATACATATGGGCATGCTCTTGACACTATCTTCCCAATGCATATCAACTTCATAAACCGGCAGGTTTATATATACATAAGCGCCTTCCTTGGGTTTTGTAAACCAGCGTTGCCGTTCCATGTTCGCTTTTACTTGATTAATGTTATCGTCAGGAGTGGCATTTATTAATTTATATGTTTTGTACCCGAGAATTCCATCAGGTGTTAAATTATAGTCGGATTGAAGTGTTTTGATTAGTTTAGCTAACTCCTGTGTGTATATGGTGGTATCCTTTATACTTAGTATATCGGTATTAGGGAGTTTTTTTTCTTTTAGCTTAGCTATTATTTTAGGGAGAATGGAGACTGTATCCCCCAGTTCAATTTTAGGATACTCACTAAAGTCAATTTCACTGGATTTTGCTGCGATCTTCTTTTTAAGGTAGTAAGTCAATACTTTCCTCAATTCATTATAGGTGGTATCTTCTGTGTGCAGATTATCAATGAAGGTATTTTTATCTTCTTCCTCTAAAAATGCTTCGAAATCTAATTCCTTTTTGTTGTTTAATGGTAGCATATAGATATAGCCATATACCTTTCTAGGTGTTGTTCGGCCATTGGCAATGTCTTCATACATACGCAGTAGATTGTTACTAATGATGAGTTCCAGTTCTGCCATTCTACGATATAGTTTTGACGTAACTCTCATAGAGTCGAGAGCTCCTCTGTAATAGTCTACGAGTGGAAGTTGGTAGTACTTGTAATTCATACCGTGACTTTCGCTATGTGCTAATGTGAGTTGTAGATCAGACCAAGATGCGCTATCCCCAGTAATCGCACCCCACCACAGAGGCTTGTAGTTTCTTGTTTTGTAAAATGCTTTTAAGGTATCCATATACCTTAGATCATCTTGACAAACCAAAGAATTCCACTTAGTAAACTGTTTCTCTAAGTGAATTGCCATAGAATCTTGACTAAGGACTAACCCACTTTCTGCTACAGCTGTTGGTTCCTCTTTACACGATTGTAAAATTAGGAAACAAGAAAGGAAAATAAAGCTAATGCTTCGGGTGAGTGTCATACTATATATAACACAAAGATGTAAGAAATACGGGACTATATACTTAAATCATCCACAGTGATGTAGAGATTAGCATTCACTAGTGCTGATTTTTCGAGGTAGGATGGGGTAGGATGATATATAAAAAGACAGTTCCCACCTTTGATGGTTGTAATTAAATTTTTGTTTATTTTCTTCGATACAGCAGGACATCCATAGCTTCGGCCGATGCGCTGATTTCTGTCTACTATGCTTTCATCTACATAGTTAGCACCGTGAATGACAATTCCTCTAGCGTATGCATTGGAATTGAAGTTTTTTTCTAATCCATTTAGTTTGAGGGAAAGATTATTCCTTCCGTGGTATAAACCTCCAGTAGTATAGAATCCAAGTGAGCTTTTGTTACTACTATATGTATTACTGAAGTACTTAGCGTAAACATCGCCACTTTTAGCCCCATGAGCTACTAACTCATTGAAGACTATTTTCTTATCGTCTAGGTCTACTACCCAGAGTCTTTTCTTGTTACTTGACATGGAAAAGTCTACCACTGTCAGGTATTTAGTAGATTTAAGCTCTTGAGTATGCTTTAGGAATAGATAGCCTCTAAGAGCAATAGCAAGCACATCTTCACTAATCGTGTCAGACCCTTCTGGGTACTCTATTTGCCTGTGTATTTTATTGGTAAATGCGTGAAATTCGTCAGAGTGAAGACTAATTAGACTTTTGCCATTCTCTTCTGCATCAATTAGATGATTGGTGTTGTACTCTACAGGCTGAAACGCTGTAGATATAAATATAAAGAAAAGGCAAGCTAATCCTTTACCTGCAGTGATACTGTAGGTTCTCAAACGTGAGATGAGGAGTAGCTTACCCAAATAAGATCTTTTATATATGTTGTAATTACTTAGCTGCTTCTACGGCAGTTTCTATAGCCTCAGCAACATCTGTACTAAGCACGCTAGCATCGTTAGTAGAAACAGTGACTTTAGCGTTTTTGCTTGCACAGCAAGATTTTTTACCACCTTTTTCTAATGCAGCGAAGCACTCAGCGTGGTCTGCTTTAGCATCCATATCACACACAGCTAGGTGAGCAGTAAGCTCAGTTGGAGTACAGCAAGGTTTAGCTGAGCTATGGTCTCCGGTTAGAGCGTGTCCACCCAACATAGGAGCAATTACTAAACCGATGAGGCAAGTAAGCTTGATTAATATATTCATAGAAGGACCTGAAGTATCTTTAAATGGATCACCTACAGTATCACCTGTTACAGCCGCTTTGTGCGCTTCAGAACCCTTGTAAGTCATTTCTCCGTTGATCTCTACACCTGCTTCAAATGATTTTTTAGCATTGTCCCAAGCA
>DNHN01000090.1 GCA_003485825.1 Bacteroidota bacterium
TATCTGTTACTGTAGGCACTCCAAATTCAGAGCGGACTTTACCAAGTAGTTTTAAGGCTTTCTCATCTCCTATTCCAGTAAAGGATGAAGCCTTCGTTCTGTTAGCTTTACGGTAGGATGACTTATACACGTAAGGAATACCTAACTTATCCGTTAATTTCGTAAGAAATTCTGCAGTTTCTAATGTGATTTTCTCACTCTCTATGGCGCAAGGACCAGCCAGTAGAAAGAGTTTGTCTGAAGTAAATACTTGCTGAAGTGTAGATTCTATATTATTCAAAATGTATACAATAAATTGAACCACAAAAATAGCCATATAATCGCGTTTGGTAAATTCCTATTATTGGTTGCGGGGATATTGTTATTCAACAGTATTGCTACCGCTCAAGAATACAGTCCATATGTAAAGGATTTTAAAGCTCAAGCAATTGATGGTAAAATATATCTCTCATGGACTACACGGGCGGGTTTTACGTGCACAGATATACATATTGAAGTATCTCGAGACTCTGTCCAAGGTTTTGAAAGAAAGGGTACCTATTTTGGTATTTGCGGTGATGCATCAGAAAAAGACTATACGTACGTCCTAGACCAACCGCATTACAACACACTGAATTACCTTAAACTTGAGCTAGGCAACTATGGGTATTCATACGTGATATCAGAACTCGTGATTTATGTGCAAAATGAAGAACTCATTCTTCCTCATCCTGCTACTGCATCAAGTGTCATCCACTTTAAGAATAAAACCAATGATGAGGTAGAATTAGTATTCTATTCTCCCGCTGGAAAACTCATCACAACTATTAAAACCATAGACGAGTACATAAAGCTTAGTGATGTTATACTTCCTAGAGGTTTTATTACTTATGAACTACGAAAAAACGACAGCGTGCCAATTAGAGGAAAGTTTCTAGTCCTCTGACTGAGACTATTTTCTAAGAAAGGCAATCACCTTCTCATAAGTCACATCGGTTTCCTTTCCATTTAGCCATAGCGTTTTTGATCCGTGATCACTTATCCCACTTGACTTATAAACCACCACATCTTTGCTTGGAATAACACCAACTATGGGATTGACTATCATATCAAATTCTGCATTACCTCCAGTAATAAATACAGGTTTTATAAGGCTAGACACAACTTCTTTTACCTTATTTTGAGTATTTAAGTATTCACCTGGACTGAATGCAACCACTTTTTTCACAGCTCTATTATTCACAGCTTCCATGAGCGCTAGTGATGCAGAATAGGAACTCCCCCATAGGTATATCTCTTTATCTGAATTTTTGGCCACAAAATCAATAGCAGCAACAATGTCTTGTCGTGCATCCATAAATTCAGTGGACTTCCCTAGCTCTTCAGCTCTTGCCGCAGTCTCATTTTTAACTCCATTTACTTCACCACCACTTCTGAGGTCTATTGCTAAGCAGGCAAAACCTGAATCTACTAGCACCTTAGCGATTTGGTTATACTCCCCTCTACTAAATTTAGCTTGGTGAAGCAACACGATGATACTTTTTGCATCCTTATTTGGATAATAGTCTGCAGTTATGGGAAGACTATCTGCGCTTTGAAAGGTAAATGTGCCAGCATCTCCGAGCTCTATATTTTCGGATACTGAGTCAAGTTCTCCTCTGTCAGAAGATGAGTTACAAGCCATTAAAGTTAAGGCCGCAAAAGTTATAGTATAAAAAAGCTTATTCATTCTCGGTCAAAAGTGTTTTATTTTTCTAACATTGCAAAGCTTAATAAATAAATTATGTCAAACAATCTGCTAAAAGGAAAAAAAGGGATCATCTCAGGAGCTTTAGACAGCCAGTCTATTGCGTGGAAAGTTGCTGAAAAATGTGTGGAACAAGGAGCTGAAATAGTACTTACAAATGCACCTATAGCTATGCGTATGGGAGCTATCAATGAGCTTTCGGAGAGGCTAAATGCACCAATCATTCCATGTGATGTTACGGATAATGATCAAGTACTGGAATTAGTAGACAAGTCGATGGAGCACTTCGGCGGAAAATTTGATTTTATGCTTCATTCGATAGGAATGAGTCTTAATGTTCGAAAAGGCAGACCATACACAGACTTAAAGTACGATTGGACACATAAAACATACGATATATCCGCACTATCATTTCATAAGATGATACAAGCGTGTTATCAAAAAGATGCTATCAACGATTGGGGGTCTGTATTGGGACTTACTTATATAGCCGCACAGCGCGTATTCCCAGATTATAGTGAAATGGCAGAGAGTAAAGCTCTGCTCGAAAGTATAGCGCGTAACTTTGGTTACCACTATGGTAAAAAATCTAAAGTGCGTATCAATACAATCTCTCAATCTCCAACAGTAACTACTGCAGGTAGTGGAGTAAAAGGTTTTGATGACTTTATTAGCTATGCAGAGAAAATGTCTCCATTGGGAAATGCAGATGCTAATGCCTGTGCAGACTACTGTATCTCATTGTTCTCAGATTACACGAAGATGGTTACGATGCAAAACTTATTTCACGACGGAGGATTTAGTTTCACCGGTGTAAGTAGTGAAGTTTTACGCTAAAAAAATACAATACTCATGAAAATAGCTATACTATCTCGCAACCCAAGACTGTACTCTACCAAGAGAATAGTAGAAGCGGGAGAAAAACGAGGTCATGAGATGGTAGTGCTCGATCACTTAAAATGTGATATTCTCATAGAAAAGAAAAAACCACAGCTGTACTATAAGGGTGAGTTGATTGAAGGTTTTGATGCTATCATACCACGCATAGGAG
>DNHN01000170.1 GCA_003485825.1 Bacteroidota bacterium
TGGAGTGCCTACAGTAACAGATATCCACGAAAGTCACGAAGCTGAGATGGCCGCTGAATATGTAGATGTCCTTCAGATTCCAGCATTTTTATTTCGTCAGACAGAACTGCTTCAGGCAGCAGCAAAGACTGGGAAAGTGGTGAATATTAAAAAAGGGCAGTTTGCGGCCTCAGAAGCTATGAAATTTGCTGCCACCAAGGTAGAAGAAGCAGGGAATAGTCAAGTAATGCTAACGGAACGGGGAAATATGTTCGGCTACGGTGATATGATTGTAGACTATAGAAATATTATATGGATGAAAGAAATGGGGTATCCTGTGATTATGGATGTAACTCACTCGCTTCAACAGCCCAATAATGGGAGTGGAGTGACCGGCGGATTACCTATGTTGATAGAGCCTATGGCAAAAGCTGCAGTGGCGGTAGGAGTGGACGGTCTTTTTATTGAAACACATCCTGACCCTAGCACTGCCCTTAGTGATGGAGCCAATATGCTTCCACTTCATAAGATGGAAGAACTACTGACAAAGCTACTTCGAATGAGAGAGAGTTTGTAAATCATTCTAAAAAAGAGAGAGGAAATCCAGTTTCCCAGTTTCCCTCTCTACTAACTAACCAATTAAATCAAATTTACCCACTATCATAACGACGTCTTGTAAGTGAATGTTATATCAATTCTATAAATTATTTGAATTAGCGTTTATTATGTTGTAATTCGTTCCTTCTTTTTTCCAAATGATGGCAGTGGCACTCAGTTTTTCTTTGTTCCAATTGGGATCTATTTCAAATTCTACAGTACCAGTGATAGTGTTATTTTTAGTAAGTTCATCCTGACTTATCTGAGAGCCAAAACCGCCTCCATTACTTTTTCTGATGACGTAATTATGCTCAAACGGATTTGTAGCGGCACTACTTTGCCTATACAGTATACCGTCTTCCATGAGGTAGACAGCTAAATAATACTCTCCACTGATATCGGCTAACACTTTTGATTTATACCTTACTTTAAAAATATCGCCATTTACAATAGAACCAACACCTATGGCCATTTAGGGCACTTCAGTTTTTATGGTTTCTAAGTCAGCTGTGATTTTATTTATACTTCCTGTGGTGTTTATACTTCCACCATTGAGTACCATTCCATTGGTATTGTTCACCCATAATTGAGGTGTGTATCGTTGTCCAGTTCTATTCTCTGCTATTGCGTTACTAACGTCGGTAATCATAGGATCCCTATACTTGATATGAACAGCAATTGGCACGATACTTTCTCCTTGTTCTTTAGCGATTTGCTCAAAGGTAGGAGCTCCCCAACTAACACATCCGGGGCATCCCGTGCTGGTGTAGTCAAAGAAAACCGGCTTTTTTGTTTCTGTTAGTTCAAAATCTGGCACACGAGTTAATGTATCGTTCGATGTTTCGCTGGTGTCGGTGTCTGTCACTACAATGTCTTCTTTCACAGTAGGAGTATCTTCCTCTTTACACGCTATAAGCATACCGATGCTCATTATTACTACGATTATTTTACTTGTCATAATTTTTTTATTTCTATTGAATACGAAAAATGTTCTATTCCTTACAGCGAATGTGGGATTAATAAATATTTTCGCAGCCTTAATTTATATATCTTACAATCACATGGCATTATATCTAACAGACATTGTCTCAGTTTCAGGCAAACCAGGATTACATCAACTAGTAGGAAAACGTGCAAACGGTCTTATAGTAGAGTCACTAGATGGCACAAACAAAAGATTTCCAACGAGTCTTACTCAGAAGGTATCCTTCCTTAGCGATATTAGCATGTATACGTATGATGGAGATGAGAAGTTGGAAGACATTCTTAAATCATTACATACTGCTGTAGAAGGTGGATTAGAGTTAATCACCAAGAAGAGCAGTGCTGATGAAGTTCAAGCATTTTTCAGAAAGATATTAGAGAACTTTGATGAAGATCAGGTGTATAACTCTGATATATTGAAACTAGTTAGCTGGTATAAAATACTGAACGATAAATTAGACTTCAATCAATTGACCGAGCCAGAAGCGGAAGGAGATGATAAAAAAGCAGCTAAGAAAACTGCAAAGACTCCGAAGAAAGCTGCTACACCTAAATCGGCCCCTAAAGCCCAAAGCAGAGCGAAAGGTGGGGTGAAGAAATCAGGAAACTTAAAAGCAGGGTAACCGTTTAGCTCAGTTTGAGTTGAAATATTGGAGTGTCTTTAAAGGTACTCACTGCAGTTATTAGTGCATTGGTCGATTTCTAAACCAAATGTTAGTGAATCACTGCGTTTCTAAGATCAAGGTAGTTCAATGCGTTGATTTTTAGTCTAATAACTTTTTTATTTCGAATCCAAATACTTTCATCATAGAAAAGTAGAACAAATGGCTGCTGTGCTAAAAGTTCCTTTTCCAAGGTGCTAAAGAGTTGGTTTCGCTCCGAAGGTTCTGCAACAGATAGTAGATTTTCATAGGTTGTGTCAAATAGCTTAGAATCAAATCGAGTGTAATTAGGTCCGTTTGGTGCTTTGTTTGGGCTATAAAAACATGCCATATAGTTTTCTCCATCTGGATAATCTGCTATCCAACTGCTTCTAAAAAAAGCTAGATCACCGGCACTTTTTTGTTGTTTCAAGAGGCTGCTAGGTACTACGTCTATTTTGATTTCAATACCGATTTCTGCACAATTTTTTTGGACGAGTATGCATAGGTCTAAGTAGTTAGACGTTGTAGTAAGAATAAGTGGGTCGTTTTGTGAGACTGTACTTTTAGCTAAATATTCTTGAGCCAATACTGGGTCATAGTAGTTTGTTGTAAGTTCCCGGAATGAAGGTAATCCTTTTGGGGAGAAGCCCCCATCTGCAGGTTTACCCACTCCGTTTCTCAGGTATTTAATCATTGCTTCACGGTCAATGCAATGGTGAATTGCCTTTCTGAAGTTTACATCACTTACAGGGGAGGATTGGTCTTGCATATTGAAGGCCAAGTATTCCGTATTGAGAAATGGTGTTTTAATAAGTTCAAAATCATCCATATACTTTCCTTGGAGTTTTCCTTCTGCAGTTAATATTTCATCTTTAAAAGAGCTCTCAAGACCAGTAAATAAGTCGAGTTTTTTCTGTGTAAACTCCAAAAGTTCAGTTTGTTTGCTTTGTATGAATGAAATTGAGATAGCGTCTATATTCGTCTTAGATTCCTCCCAGTATTTTTCGTTTTTTATCAAGTTTAGTTTTATTCCAGTAGACCAATTTGAATATTGGAATAGTCCCGTTCCGACCGGATGTGTGCCAAAGTTTTTACCATAGTAAATTACTGCTTCCTTGGGAACTACTGAACAGTACGCCATCGTTAGCATACTTAGTAGGGGAGTGTACGGCTTTTTCAATTGTATCTGAAAAGTACTGTCATTGGGTGCTGCGAATGGGTTTTCATCAGCCACTATTCCATTAAATATCCATGCGCCGTCTGAAGCTACTTCAGAATCCACTATACGGTTGAGTGAATAGACAAAATCGTGTGCAGTAACCGACCTTTTTGCT
>DNHN01000156.1 GCA_003485825.1 Bacteroidota bacterium
TACGCAAGACAACGGGTGACCTAGTCGGATATAGTCATACGCGGTAGGGAGTTCTTGGAGTGCCGTAGGGGATGAATTATTATCTTCAAACAGTGCGTTGAATTGTTCTGTAAATTGTGTTTTAGCTAATTTTTCATCGTAAATATCCAATCGATGAGTCGTTGTTTTTAACCATCCTGACGGCATATTTACTAATGCATTTTTAAGATAATCTAGCATGTTATATTCTCCCTGTATCTTCATATTTATATAGGCCGGCAATATACATTAATATGGTTTTTTATTAAGATTTGAAGGACGTTTTGTTTGTTAGATCCGAACTGTTTATTTAGTGAAATTCCCACAAGTAAAGTAACAAACAATCTCTTTTCTAAGGGGAATACCCTGTAATCAAAGAAAATATAGTTGAATGCCTTTTTTATTTTATCCTTACTTATGGTGTTCTAACTGCTTGTATGTGTGCACTAGGAGTTGAGTTCTGGGAGTACTATTGAATGCTTTTGTTGTTTCGCAGGCGAAACAATCATGAGTAATACCTTGAATGCTGCGCCCAGAACTACACAATTAGCACGACTTTATACTAAAGTCATATGTTATCCTTTTATGAAGCTTTCCAGCTTATCTACCATATCTGGACTTCCCATGAAAACAGGATTTCGCTGATGAATTTCAGTAGGCTCAAGGTCTAGGATGCGTTCAGCACCTGTAGTAGCTTTACCTCCAGCTTGTTCAGTAATGAATGCCATCGGGTTACTCTCAAACATAAGGCGCAATTTACCATTCGGAGCGTCAGAAGAAGCAGGATACATGAAGATACCCCCTTTGAGTAAGTTACGGTGAAAGTCTGATACCATACTTCCAATGTATCGTGCACTATAGGCTTCTTTAACTGTAGAATTTCGGCAGTAGTCTACATACTGTTGTACTCCTGACTCAAAACGGTCATAGTTGCCATCGTTTATGGAGTATATTTTCCCATCTTTTGGTATTTTAATGTCTGGATGACTAAGGCAGAAATCTCCTATGGACGCATCCAGCGTAAAGGCATTAACTCCTTGTCCAGTAGTAATTACCATCATGGTACTGCTTCCGTAGATAATGTAGCCCGCAGCCACTTGGTTGGTCCCTTTTTGCAATACATCTTCCATAGTCACCGGCTCACCTATAGGACTTATTCGGCGGTATACAGAGAATATGGTACCAATACTTGCATTCACATCTATGTTGCTACTGCCATCAAGAGGGTCCATAGCTATGATGTACTTGCTATTTACGTTTAAGGTAGTTTCTATATGGTGAATGTCTTCCTCTTCTTCTGAGATGATAGCACAGCAGTCACCACCAAGAGTGAGTGAGGATTTGAACTCCTCATTCGCTAGCATATCTAATTTTTTCACCTCCTCACCTTGCACATTTACGGTGCCATGAGCTCCTAATACATCTACTAGTCCCGCTTTACGCACATCTCGATTTACTATTTTAGCAGCAAATTTTATGTCCCTAAATATTTTAGATAAGTCTCCTGAAGCTTCTGGGTGCTTACTCTGTTGGTCAGCAATAAATTGACTAAGACTTATGACTTGGTTGATTCTCATTGTTATATAATTGGATAAGTTTGCAGCAAATTTAATCTTTAATGAGAGTATTCAAGTTTGGAGGAGCGAGTGTAAGAAGTGCAGGGGCAGTTAAAAACGTGGGAGAGGTGCTTCGCACGCAGTCAGAAGGCCCACTTTTAGTAGTGATATCTGCTATGGGTAAGATTACTAATAAGTTAGAAGAATTGGTGGAGGCGTATTATCACACTAAGGAGACTAAAAAACAGTTGTTTGAAGAAGTGAGATTTTTTCACCAAGAAATCACCAATGAGCTTCAGATCGATGAATACGATTACTATGAAGTAGATAATTTACTCATAGAGTTAGAATGTATTATCGAAAAAAAACGAGATGAGTCCTCGTCTTATGATACTGAATATGATAGAATTGTTCCCTTTGGAGAGCTATTAAGTACCAAAATAGTAAGTACGTACCTGAATAAGATAGGCTACAAAAACCGCTGGATTGATGCGCGTAATTTTGTGATTACCACCAATAAAAATAGAGCAGCGAATGTGCTCTGGGACGAGAGTGTGCCGCTTATTAAAGGAAGTTTAGAGCCCCTCATAGAGAAGCAGACCATTCTGACGCAAGGTTTTATAGGCAGAGGGCTAAATCATAAGAACACCACTCTTGGGAGAGAAGGATCTGATTATACTGCCGCTATATTTGCTTACGCTTTGGACGCTGAATCTGTGACTATATGGAAGGATGTAGATGGAGTAATGAATGCAGATCCACGCAGGTTTGAGAATGCGGTATTGATTCCAAAACTAAGCTATAACGAAGCTATAGAGCTGGCATATTATGGCGCATCTGTACTGCACCCAAAGACGATTCAACCGCTCAAAAACAAAGCAATACCACTCTATGTAAAGTCATTTTTAGACCCTAGTAAACCGGGTACAGTGATTCTTGAAAATGCCAGTCGCACACTCAATGAGACACAGTGTTATATTGTGAAAGACAATCAGTCACTGATCACTATAGCGTCTAAGGACTTTTCGTTTATTGTAGAAGACAACTTAGAGATCATATTCAATGCCTTTAATACTGCTGGAGTTCAGCTTAACTTGATGCAGAATTCTGCCATTAGTTTTATGGCATGCTTCACCGCAGATGAAATCAAGTCTAGTCAGTTGGAGGAGCTCCTTTCAGATAAGTTTAATGTAGACTTAGAAAAGGGGCATACTTTGCTTACAGTCTTTAATTACAATAATGGGAATAATGAGCTGAAGTCTATCGTAAATAGTAGAGTCATTGCATTAGAACAAAAGAGCAGCTCTGCTTTGCAATTATTGCTTAGGGATTAGGCTTCCGTCTACGGGCCCTGTTTTTACTTCGATATCGTTTTCGTAGATTATCTTGCGTTTGTTTCCGAGTGTTTCTAAATCAAAAACACCGTTTTTCTTTCCATTGGTGAAGTTACCTGTGATCGTAGTTAGTCCATCTTTTGTGCCTTGGGTGCAGATACCGTGGGGCTTTCCGTTTTTAAAATAGCCATCTACGTATCCATCTGGAGTCTCTACTCGACCCTTTCCTGTGAATTTATTTTTTACGACCTGTCCTCTGTAGATATACCGTGCGCCTATAGCGTAGTTTCCCACACCGTGCATCATATCTTGAACCCATTCCCCTTGGTATATAATTTCTTGAGATCTGTATTCTATGCGGCCAGTACCGTGCTTTTTACTCATAGCAAATTCTCCTGAATATACGAAACCTGCAGAAGGAGAGCTCAGTATTCCTTGTCCCCAGAAGAAGCCTAGTTTAAACTCGCCTTCATATTTGTTACCAAAAGAATCTACATATTGTCCTCTTCCATGAGGCAGGCCGTAGGACCATTCTCCTTTGTATTTTGCTACATCTGGTCCCCAAGCCATGGTACCTTCTCCATCCAGTATATTTCCTTCTACTTTGATACCGTCCGGTATTAGTCTTATTCCAGTGGCTCTCGCTATGGCCTCCATGTTTTTTGCTAGAGTGGCGGTAGATGCTTTAATTTTAAGGTGGTGTAATTTGCCATCTAAGAAATAGCACGCCATCTCGTAGTCTTCGGTGGTGTGTTTTCGGATAAAGACATTATCCTCCGTAAAATCAAGCCCCAGACCTATGGTTTCTTGGACTTCAGTGAGTGACATTCCCCATTGAATATTCAATGGCATATCTCCAGTATATCGCTGGTAGGTGTATCCACTATCGTAGAGTGATACCCCAGATAATGCCATAGCTTCATCGTACTCCATTGCTATGCCGTCTTCGGTATGGTTTTCTATATACGTTTTTAGTGTAG
>DNHN01000276.1:0-7115 GCA_003485825.1 Bacteroidota bacterium
TTGCCAGTTACACCATCAGCCATTTTGGGCTGCAAATTTATAATACTTTTTTTAATTTGCAACATCACTCATAAATTGTATTTGAAATATTTTCATTTCCTCGTGTGTGAACTCACCTCCAAACTCATCTACGGCAGCATCTATACTGCCTGTATTTTCGGATTTATAGTAGTCATATATCTCATCTCTGCCGTCCTCATCTATGATTTCATCTACATAATACATTAAATCCACCTGAGTACCGGAAAAGACTATGGCCTCGAGCTCATCTAGTAATTCTTGGTAATCCATGCCTTGACCTTTAGCGATATCTTCTAGCGGCACCTTTTTGTCAATATTTTGAATAATGTGTATTTTCCGAGCACTTTTGTTTACTACAGATTTAAGAACCAAATCATCAGGGCGTTCTATGTTGTTATCTTCTACATACTGCGTAATAAGATCAATAAATGCTTGGCCAAATTTCTTTGCTTTGTTTTTTCCTACACCAGTGATGTTTTCCATCTCCTCCATACTCATAGGATACTTAAAGGCCATATCTTCTAGGCTAGGCTCTTGAAAAATAACGTATGGTGGCAGACCCATTTCTTTAGCAACTACTTTTTGCAGCTCTTTCAGTTGGTCATAAAGTTCTTTGTCAAATACAGCTTCCAGCTGTATTTTGTCAAAATCTGCATCACTTACGGGATCAAATTCTCTGTCTAAAGCTATTGATACTTTAGCAGGTTTAGCTATGTAGGCTAATCCCTCTTCACTGATAGAGAGTAGGCCGTATAACTCTATGTTTTTAACAATCAGATTGTTTATTTGACCGTAACGTATAAGCGTCTTCCAATACACTTCGCCTTGCTCCTTCCCTTTGCCGAAGAATTCATATTGATCGTGCTTGTATGCTTTGACTTCTGGTGAAGCTATACCTGATAGTATTTGAACTATGTGCTTCAAACCTACTTTACCTGCTGTGTGCTCTATTGTTTTTAGCGCCATGACTAGCTGATTTGTAGCATCCTCGGACTCTCTCGGGTGTCTACAATTGTCACACATTTTGTTGCATTTATCAGCGTTAAAGGTCTCACCAAAATAGTGTAAAAGTGATTGTCTTCGGCACTGAGAAGATTCAGCAAAAAATGCCATTTCTGAAATAAGTTGAGTGCCTATTTCACGCTCAGCCACCGGTTTATCTTTCAGAAACTTCTCAAGCTTCTCTGTATCCTTAGGGTTATAAAACAATAAACAATCTCCATCGAGACCATCTCTACCTGCTCGCCCAGTTTCTTGATAGTAACCCTCCAAGGACTTAGGTACATCATAATGGATTACAAAACGAACATCAGGCTTATCTATACCCATGCCAAAAGCAATTGTAGCGCAAATCACATCGGCATCTTCCATCAGGAATTTGTCTTGATTTCCTGCCCGAGTTTTAGCGTCTAGTCCAGCATGGTACGCCAGGGCATTTACCCCGTTAGCTCTAAGAATATCTGCTACGTCTTCTGTTTTTTTACGACTTAAGCAATAGATAATACCACTTTTCCCTTTTCGTTTGTTTACAAAGGAGATGAGGTCCTTCATCGTCTGAGCCTTACTGCCTTTTGGCATGACTTCGTAGTACAGATTGTCACGATTGAACGAAGACTTGAAAACGCGGGCATCGACCATGTTCAAACTCTTTTGAATATCCATCTGCACTTTAGGAGTAGCTGTAGCAGTAAGTGCTACCATAGGTACATCGTCTATTTCTTTTACGATTTGTTTTATGCGTCTATATTCTGGCCTGAAATCGTGGCCCCACTCTGAAATACAGTGAGCTTCATCCACAGCTACAAAACTAACTTCCACGGATCGCAAGAAATCTATGGTCTCATCTTTTTTGAGTGTTTCTGGAGCTACATAGAGCATTTTAGTCTTTCCAGAAGTGACGTCCTCTTTTACTTTCTCTGTTTGAGTCTTGGTAAGCGAGGAGTTAAGAAAGTGAGCTACTGCGTCACTATCACCAAATCCTCGTATCGCATCTACCTGATTTTTCATCAGTGCTATTAGTGGAGATATAATAATGGCGGTACCTGAGCTTATTAATGCGGGCAGTTGATAGCAAAGTGATTTTCCCGCACCTGTAGGCATTATCACAAAACAGTCTTCTCCCTTCATAATAGTAGATATCACCTCCTCTTGCATTCCCTTAAAAGAATCAAATCCGAAAAATTTTTTCAAATTGCCCTTTAAATCTGCTACTTCCGCTCCCATTTCGATATTATTATTCGCTGTTATTTTTAATTGATGGACTAATATAATACTCTTTACACCACTTGCAGAAATAATTTTTTAATTTGCACTAAATAAAAGTGCTAAATTCTACTGAAATACAACAAATAGGGATAGAAACAATTTCCTTGGAGAGTAAAAGCCTTCAAAAACTGGTTTCACTCATTGATGGCAACTTTTCCAGAGCTGTAGAGGATATTCTAAAGTCGAAAGGTAGAGTCGTAGTTACGGGAATAGGAAAGAGTGCAATCATCGCACAGAAAATAGTAGCAACATTCAATAGCACGGGTACTCCTGCTTTGTACATGCATGCAGCAGACGCTATTCATGGAGACTTGGGCATGATGCAGCAAGATGATGTAGCAATCTGTATTTCTAAGAGCGGCAATAGTCCCGAGATCAAAACCCTAGCTCCGTTAATTACCAAAGGAGGAAACATACTCATTGGGATGGTAGGCAACACGGATTCATACTTGGCAGAAAACAGCAACTACATACTAGACACTACCGTGGATGTGGAAGCTTGCCCGAACAACTTGGCACCGACTACCAGCACTGCGGCACAGATGGCTATGGGTGATGCTCTTGCGGTAGCATTAATAAAGTGCAGAGATTTCAAATCGGATGACTTTGCTAGGTATCATCCCGGTGGAGCCTTGGGTAAGAAATTATACCTTACGCTATTAGATATAGCAAATGAAAACACCATACCTAGTGTGCCTACTGCAGCTACACTAAGTGAGTGTATTATGGCCATGACAAAGGGAAGAATGGGTGCTGTAGTGGTGTTAAAAGAGGGTAAGCTAGCAGGTATAGTGACAGATGGTGACTTACGTAGAATGCTTACCAAGCATACGGATATCGGCGATTTTAAAGCCGAAGATATAATGACGGCTAATCCTAAAACCCTAAGTGCTGATACTATGGCTATTGAGGGAGTAGCTTTTTTAAATAAAAATAAAATCAACCATATCATCCTTGGACATCAGGGAGAAGTAAAAGGTATGGTACATATACAAGATTTAATAAGAGAAGGTTTGATATGAAGGTATTAAAAGATGCATATGCAGTCATTTTAGCAGGAGGCATAGGAAGTAGGTTTTGGCCTGTGAGCAGGGAGCACACACCTAAACAATTTATAGATATACTAGGCACAGGTAACACACTAATACAAGATGCATACAACAGGTATAAGAAATTAGTGCCTGCCAAAAATATTTATGTTATAACGAACGCAAGATATGCGGCTTTAGTACAGGAGCAACTACCCGAGTTAGAAGATCAGCAGATACTCTCTGAGCCTATGGGTAAGAACACAGCTGCTTGCGTGGCCTATGCTGCTCATAAAATATCTGACATTTCAAATGATGGAGTACTTTTCATTGCTCCTAGTGACCATTTAATTCAGGATGAGAGCACCTTCGTACAGCAGATGCACACTGCACATCGGTTTGCAAAGGAGAATGACTCACTAGTCACTTTAGGCCTAAAACCGCATAGACCTGATACGGGATATGGCTATATACAATTTGATCAAAAAGAAGCGAGTAAAGGGGTAAATAAGGTGGTTACCTTTACGGAGAAGCCACCACTTCAGTTAGCTGAGAAGTTTCTAGAAAGTGGAGATTTCTTATGGAACAGTGGCATGTTTGTGTGGAGAGTGGATACTATTTTGAAAGCACTTCAGGAATATCTTCCGGAGTTAAACATGAGTTTTGGTGAAGTTAGGGGAGCCTACAACACAAATCTAGAAAGCAAGCATATAGAGCGAATTTACTCAGAGATAGCAAGTATCTCTATTGATAATGGGATACTGGAAAAAGCAGACAATGTATTTGTACTGCCATCTTCTTTTGGCTGGAGTGACCTTGGAACGTGGAAGAGCGTGCACGAACAATTAGATCCTATAGATGCTAATACTTCATTGAATGTGAACCTGCATGCGATTAACTCTAAAAATAACTTAGTGGTTAGTGATAAAAAGAAGTTGGTGGTGATTAAAGACTTAGATGACTATTTCATTATAGATACTGAGGATGCTTTGCTCATCTGTAAGTCTGATCAAGAGCAGGAAGTTAAAAAGATATCCTCAGATATTCGTAAAGAGTTTAAGGGTAAATATAGTTGAGCATAATGAGTATAAGCGCTTTAAGTCACAGAATGAAATTCGTGGTGCTGATGTGCTTATTATGTTTATTGGGTTCTTTTTCTCCAAACGGTGAAAAAGAACCGAACCGTTTAGTGAACGGTGAGGTACTACTTCCTTTTTTCTCACAATTAGATAGTATCTCAGCACACAGTACCAAGGTGTCGGTAGTACACATAGGCGACTCGCACATACAAGCTGATATTTTTACTGGGGAGGTGCGTAAGAACCTGCAAGCTTGCTTTGGGAATGCAGGAAGAGGCTTCGTATTCCCATATAGAATAGTGAATAGCGGAGGAGCTTTAGATGTTCGATTTACCCACACAGGTACTTGGCAATATTGCTCTATTCTGCGAAATTACGCTACTTGCGATATAGGTGCATCGGGATTTACTGCCACAGCATCACCCAATTCATCATTTAGTATAAACGTAATAGATAGGGCAGAGACGGACGCTCGTTTTACCAAGCTCACTTTGTTGAATAAATACGGTGGATTTTCACCGTTGGATGCTACAGGCTTTTTTACGAGTGTAACAAAAAATAAAAAGACCACTATTTGTTTTGATGAGCCCCAAGAGGCACTCTCGTTTCAATTTAGTGAGCAAAGAGATACCCTGCCCGAACTACAAGGTATCGTGCTAGAAAATAGTAATCCTGGCGTACTTTATCACGCCATGGGAGTAAATGGAAGTACGGTGTCTCAATACCTTAGAAGTGTTCACTTTGAGCAGCAGATCCAAGAGCTAAATGCAAGTATTGTGATTGTCAGCTTCGGTACTAATGACTGCTATATGTCTAGCAGGAGTTTTTGTGTAAGCTGCGTAAAAGAAAACTACAGAAAATTAATCAAAAGGTTACGTGTGAATAATGAAGGATTACCTATCCTGATCACTACTCCGCCCGATCATTTTTACAGGAGAAAGTACGACAATACGAATGTGGCCAAGTTGGTGAATGCCTTAATTGAGCTAGCAGAGGAGGAGCAGGTAGCTGTGTGGGACTTATACGGAAGCATGGGTGGTAGTCGATCCATATTAGAATGGTATAAGAATGGAGAAGCTAGAGGCGACCTTATTCATTTTAACCAAGAAGGATATAGAAAACAAGGGAAGATGCTTTATGAGGCATTGATAAGCCATTACGACCAGAGGTAGTATGATGAGCATCGAGCAGATATTTAGTTATTCGGCAAAGAATCCACTTCTCTTTAATCAGTACACGTTCCTGTTCCTTTTTACGGCTATGTTCGCTGGGTTTACCTTGGTACATAAGCACGTACGTATTCGTAATTTCTATTTATTAGCCTTCAGCCTTTTCTTTTATTTCAAATGCAGTGGGCTGTATTTTTTACTCTTACTATTCAGTACGTTAGTAGACTATGGTTGTGGATTTGGCATCTATAGAGCGAAGCATAAATGGTCCAAAAACCTCTACTTGGGAATTAGTCTTTTGACTAACTTAGGATTGCTGGCTTTTTTCAAGTATTCTTACTTTTTAATAGACAGTATCAACGGTTTTTTTCAAACAGACTTTAAAGCGGTAAACTTTCTTTCTGCTTTTGCAAATGGAACGTTTGGGACGAGTTTTGACATCCACGAAATAATACTTCCGGTAGGTATTTCCTTCTACACATTTCAAACGCTAAGTTACAGCATAGACATCTATAGAGGTAAGCTAAAGCCTTGTGGAAATGTATTCGATTTTGCTTTTTTCGTTTCATTCTTTCCGCAGCTAGTGGCTGGGCCTATAGTACGAGCCGCAGAGTTTTTACCACAAATAAAGCGGCCTTATTACCTCAGTAGTAGTGGTTTTGGGCGTGCAGTATTTCTTATTATGGGGGGCCTTTTTAAGAAGGTAGTCATTAGTGACTACATCTCGGTCAATTTCGTGGATCGGGTTTTCGAAACACCAGAGATGTACAGTGGGTTTATGAACCTTATGGCGGTCTATGGCTACAGTATTCAGATCTATTGTGATTTTTCGGGATACTCCGATATAGCCATCGGTTTAGCGGCATTGCTTGGGTTTAAACTGCCTATTAACTTCAATAGTCCTTACAAAGCACAGAGTCTTACAGACTTTTGGCGAAGGTGGCACATCTCTCTTAGCAGCTGGCTTCGAGACTACTTATATATCTCACTTGGTGGCAATAGAAAAAGTAAAGTACGCACCTACGTCAACTTGTTTATCACTATGCTACTGGGAGGACTATGGCACGGAGCAGCGACTAAGTTCATCGTGTGGGGCGCACTGCACGGAGTTGGATTAGCGCTACATCGGGTATGGGCTAAGTATTTTAACATAGCTACTACTAAAGTAGGTAAGCTAGTAGCAGTAGTTTTTACATTTCACTTTGTAGCCTTTTGTTGGATGTATTTTAGAGCGGCAGATATGACTACTGTAGGTACGATGTTAGAGAGTATATTCACTGATTTTGATTTTGCAGGAATGTTCCATCGGATTGGAGCCTATTGGAAAGTCTTCACGCTTATGTTACTGGGCTATGTGGTCCATATGCTGCCTAGTAATTTAAAAAACAGGATGCAGTGGTGGTTTACTGAAGCTCCTCTTTACGTGAAAGTACTCATTTTTGTGCTGGTGATATTTGTTATCTATCAAGCTACTAGTGCGGATATACAGCCGTTTATTTATTTCCAGTTTTAAACTCCCTCCTAAACCATACTTTCTGAAAAACACGATTCCA
>DNHN01000276.1:7154-7625 GCA_003485825.1 Bacteroidota bacterium
TCTATGCGGTAAAACAGATTTTGAACACGTGTACCGCTGTCTATCTGCTTGAGGAATGCTGCAAGTGCTGTTATTAGTTGGGTCGGATTATCACTATTAAAAGTTTTCTGCTCACCACTCATTTGTATTTCTGTCTCCATCTGAGCTACCACATTACTAATAGGTATTAAATTGTTTGTACTGAAATCTATGTCGTTATTTGTTTCAAGCATATTATCCCATGGTAAAGGTAACCTACGACCCGCAGGACGGCAAAAAAAGATGTGAATGGTGTCTGAAAGACGAGCTTTATGTAAAGTATCATGATGAGGAATGGGGGGTGCCGGTACACGAAGATGCTATCCTTTTTGAAACCTTGGTATTAGAGACCTTCCAAGCTGGACTTAGCTGGCATACTATTCTTAAAAAACGAGAAGGCTTCCGATTGGCTTTTGATAGCTTTGATGCAGAGCGTATCGCGGGATATGGAGA
>DNHN01000025.1 GCA_003485825.1 Bacteroidota bacterium
CTTTTCGCCAATAGTGTTTTTATATTTTAAGCTAAGGAAGGGTAGGGGCTCTATAGCTTTATTGTTCCCCTTGTTTGTATACCTAGCGGGTTCTGGAGTGAACTACACGAATACCAACCAATATGAATATAGCTCTATTTCTACCATAAATCTTGGACAGTACAACGCCAAACTGACTATCGCTAAAGCATACGGCTATGATTCTGCTCAAGAATATGTTTCTCGTTCCGAGTTTGCTATACCACGAACGTCTAAAGAGTATGAGAATTATACGTCCAAGGTTAATACGTTAGCAAAGGGGACAATTTTAGAAAATCTAACCTCTTATATTACCGTACACACGGCTGGCAGTATAAAAATGCTGTTAGACCCAGGAAGGTTTGAACTCTACACCTTTTTTAAAGAACCCACCTCAGATGGAAGTCTTACTGAAATGATATATGCTCAAAGATGGTCGGATATAAAAGCGGTTTTAATCAAAAGGCCTGTTTTGTTTGTGCTCTTTATAGGTTTGTTTCTACTTGCGATAGCGAAGCTGATAGGTGCCGCTTTTTCAGTGACTCAATTTAAAAGAATGTACTTTATGCTAATTGTCACAGCTTATTTTGTAACCATAGCCGGGCCTGTAGGTGCAGCTAGGTTTATGCTTCCCGTTTCTGTAATCTACTTGATCCTCGTCTGTCAAGGACTAGGTTCTATTCTACATTTTCTCCAAAAAAGTACGAAAGGCAAGTAGATTTTCTCCATACTTTTCCGTGGTTTTCTGTCTTAAGGCATCTGCATGTTTCTCTGTATAGGTATCAAAATTTTCCCAGGAAGACAGTGTATACTGAATCGCATACGAGTTGTGGTGACGATCTATGTGGTTCTCTACCACCTTGAACATGGAGTAAGACTCAAACAGCTCTGTCTCCATAACTTCAGGGATGTGCTCTTCTTTTAGCCATGTTAAAATTTCGTTTTCTAGCTTTGGGTTAATACTTATAGTGACGTTATATATTATCATTTCGTTTTTATGATCTTGGGTGGTATTGTTCTATTACAGATTTCAAATAGGCATTGTCCATGTGCGTATATATTTCTGTGGTGGTAATGCTCTCATGTCCTAACATCTGCTGCACAGCACGCAGATCTGCACCTGCCTCTATAAGCACCGTTGCAAAACTATGTCTAAGCGTGTGTGGGCTAATGCTCTTTTTTATTCCTGCTTTGGAGGCCAATAATTTTACCAGGTTAAATATAGAAATACGACTGAGAGAGCTTCCACGTTGATTCAGTATAAGCACGTTCTTACTTCTTTCGTTTTGTACCTCGTCACGATAGTAGGTTAAATAGTATTTTACTTGTCGTATCGTTTTGCCACCTATAGGTACCAGTCGCTCTTTGCTACCTTTACCTATTACTTTTATAAAACCCTCGTCTAAATATAAATTACTAATCGTAAGCGTGACAAGTTCAGACACGCGTAGACCACTTCCATACAACAGCATAAGAACCGTTTTGTCTCTTTCTCCAGAAAGTTTCGAGAAGTCTAT
Organism: Bacteroidota bacterium; assembly: GCA_003485825.1. Lineage (GTDB taxonomy): Bacteria > Bacteroidota > Bacteroidia > NS11-12g > UBA9320 > UBA9320. Next base: position 1,536 of record DNHN01000025.1, read on the forward strand.
TTGCTCCATCATAGCTGTGACTTCTTCATGGGATAGCACTTCGGGGAGTGTTCTTGGAAGCTTAGGTGTCTTTATGTTCTGAAGGGGATTGTTTGGGACTATTTCGCTTATAACTAAGTATTTATAGAATGTTTTGAGGCCAGATATGACTCTAGCCATAGATCTAGGGTTTAGGCCCAGGTCAATGATGTAAGATAAAAATGAGGTAATCTCTGCAGGCTCTACTTTTGACAAAGGCCTATCTTCTATATAGGAGTGAAGCTTATATATATCAGCTTCATATGCATCAATAGTATTATTACTTAGTGACCTATCTAGTCGGAGTGACGTAGTAAAGTTGTCAATAAGCTTGGCGTTATGCTGACTTATTTTTTTAGCTTCACCTCTTTGCACTGAACGACCTGCTTATTATCTCCATCATTATAATTAACGACAAATACAAGGCTTGCTTTTTCTCTGTTCACATATTCTGGGATGGTTATTTCCCATCCTTTTGTTAAACCGATACCTCTTACAGCATCGCCACATTCTGAGTCAAAAAGAGGGTTGCCATTATACGGCGTGTATGCTTTCCGAACGATGTGCTTATGAATGTACCCTTCATCTGTACCTGTCAGTGTCTTCTGAGGATGTAGTATATCGTCTTCCAGTAAAAATATAGAAACAAATGGCTTTGCTTCGGCATCAGCAGTAAAAACAAAAGTGCCAAAAACATCTAATGTAGAATCATTTACTTCTTGTTTCGAAATATCTAAGTTTACAATAGCCCTTTCTCCTACAAAGGTGTTGGCTAAACTTTGCCACTGAGCATACCCCACATTTAGAGGCTGACCTTCAGCTGGGGCTGTCCTATTCACTCCGCCTCCTGGCAAAATATTGCTGAAATTGAAAATATTAGTCCCTATTAGTTGCGCAACTTCAGTTCTAAGGTCTTGCGCTTCTTTATCTACAGGGGATGTCAATGACAGTGGGAATGTAGTATATAGGCCCATTACGATCACAACACTATCTTTATCGTTCTTTTTTACAGCATCTGCCGCTTCTGCTGCATTGGGACATGCTACACACCTCACTCCTGTAAGGTCTTCTATCAATATACCTCTCTTGCTGGCTTGAGGAATATTTTCTTCTTCTACCGTATAGCAAGAATCTATAAGGACTTTAGAAGGTACACTAAAATCTATTGGCGGGAGAGACTCTTCGCACGCTTGCATTAAGACAATTAAAACTATCGCTAAACCTATTTTTTTCATTTTTAAGTATTATTTAGTGGTCCGCATGTAAACACCAAGGTTCTTTAATTCTTTTTGAGTTAACTCCCTGTGCATTCCCATGGGGATTCCTTTTTTGTCAAAAGTATGAAACATTACTCTATCTAACTTAATCACAGGGCTGCCTATTGCATCAAACATCCTTCTTATGACTCTATTTTTACCACTATGGATTTCAATGCCATATCTAAATGACTCATCTTCTCTTAGCTCTACTATTTTATCAAACTTACTTACGCCATCTTCCAACTCCACTCCGGTAACCATCTGATCCAACTCTTGCTGTGACAATTGCTTTTCTACCTTTGCCTTGTACACCTTTTTTACTTTTTTGGTAGGGTGGAGGAGGTTTTGGGTCAAATCACCGTCATTGGTAAGTAATATTATTCCTGTAGTGTTTCGGTCTAATCTACCCACAGGGTATAAGTGCTGCAAGTGACTTGGAAGCAGGTCTACAATGGCCCTTCTTCCTTTCTCATCACTACTGGTACATATCACGTTTCTTGGCTTGTTTACCAACACATATTTCTTCTCCTCAGCGGATATTAACTTGTTGTCTACCAGAATTTTATCGGTAGATTTAACCTTAACACCCAACTCTTTTACCAATTTGCCATTTACGGTAACTCGACCTTCTTCTATGATCAAGTCTGCACCCCTTCTGCTGCTAATTCCAGCGTTCGCGATATACTTATTTAAACGTAGTTCTGTCTCCGGAACGTTATCTTCTTCAGCACTTTGTTTATTATACTCTTTCATAGGTGAGCTATTATCGTAATTTTTGCACAAAAATACCGTTATAGAAGATAAACCGCGCTCTATTGAGATATATATTAATCATACTGCTATTTGCTTCCTTAACATCCAGTGCTGTAAGTTCACCACCACTCGTGCTTCGTGCGTGTTTAAACTACGATACGGACATAGTAACCCTGTCATGGAAATCACCTTCAGACCAGTGCGGGTCTTTTACAAAATATAGTTTATATGCTAGCGAAGACAACGGACCTTTTGTAAAACTCGACGACATTCCCGACATTAGCATTCAAGAGTATCCACACCAATTATCCGTAGCGAATACAAATTGGAGGTACTATGTAACCATACTTCATCTTTGTGACGGCACGGACAGTGCAACCTCAAACCAAGTTCTTATCGATAACACCTACCCAACTACTATAGAAATAGACTCCCTCAGCTACGACCTTCTTACCCAGAACATTATCGCTGGATGGTCACCAAACCCGTCACCGGACACCAAAGGGTTTGAATTATATGAATACAACTTCACTACTCAAAGCGCAGATTCTATTGGCAACACAACGAGTTATACCAAAAACATCACAGAACTGCGTGCAGGAAACTTTCCAGTAGTTCTATCATCCTACGATAGCTGTAACCTATCATCCACCTTTTCGGATCCCCATAGACCGGTGTTACTAAGAGGAAGCATCGACACATGCAGTAGAACCATAACACTAAATTGGAACAAATACACGGGATGGAACTCCATAGACAGCCAGAGCTTATACGTCTCCAGAAACGGGGGGCCATATATTCGTGATACTACCTTGTCTGATATACCCAACTCGTTCACGTACAATAAACTAGTGCTAGGAGACACACTACGTTTCTACCTGAGAACTTATAAAACAGGAGACCCTTTTACTTCCAGCTCCTCAACGCTAACTTTCGAAACTAGAAAACTAGTAACGCCAAGTTACATCTACTTAAGTTGGGTGTCCGTTAATGACAACATTAACGACAATAGTACAATATCCCTATCATGGAAATCAGACAACCTACAGGATATCAACACTTTTAGCATAGACAGGTCAATGAGTGGTAGCGTGAATACAACAATCAAATCCATAGCAACTGTCCAGAACCAAGACGAGTATACCGCCACCGACTTCCTTGCAGACGCAGACATAAACATTTATAATTACACCATAGTGGCAGTAGATAAGTGTGACGACACTGTTTCACAATCCAACACCTCATCCAACATGCTTCTCAATATTTTACCGACCCAAACCCACTCCAGTTACACTGGATGGGAAAACGGTGTTTCCTCCTATGAGCTTGAGTATTCGACAGACCGTTCCACGTGGAACTCGCAATTTTACAGTACCCTTCCTATAACAATGCAAAACACTCAAACTGCTGGCTGTTACAGGGTTGTAGCATACGAGAACACTAATTCGCTCGGGTATAGTTCAATCTCGTATTCCAACGTACAGTGCCGTTATGATTCACTGTCTTTCTTCGTAACCACGGCCATTTCGCCCAATGGAATAAACAATAAATTTGTAATTAAAGGTGTTGGCATAGACCAAACTAAATCAACATACGAAATATACAACCGCTGGGGCGAACTAATACAACAAGCCAATATTTCTCAACCGTGGTTCGCCGAATACAAAAACACACCAGTCCCATCAGGGATGTATATCTACATTGCTAAAATTTATGGCATTTTGGGTGAATACAAAACACAATCAGGAACAGTAAATGTCATCAGATAACATACAGCTAGAATCCCCTTATCCAGAAATACTGGACCTTCTTAACATGGAGTCCCTTACGCACTGTTATAACCATCTTCAATTAAGCGAAGGCATTATCTATTATTTCATGTCCGACGACGAGCTTCTTGAAGTCAACAGAAGCACGCTTAATCATGACTACTACACAGATATAATAACGTTCGACTATTCAGAGGACGCAGATATTGAAGATCACGAAATACTAATAAGCTGGGATAGAATAAAAGAAAACGCTAAAACCCATAATGAGCCCTTGATCACTGAACTGCATAGAGTTTGTTTTCATGGGATGCTTCACTTGCACGGAATAAACGACAAGACTCCCGACGAACAAATAAATATGACCAACAAGGAAAACGAACTTTTAGCTTTGTACTGTTCCACGTGAAACAATGAATATAATGTATGATGTAATAGTAGTTGGGGCTGGCCACGCTGGCTGTGAAGCGGCTAATATAGCTGCTAAGTTAGGGTCTAAAGTTTTGCTAATAACCATGAATATGGAGACTATAGCAAAAATGTCCTGCAACCCAGCAATGGGAGGAGTAGCAAAAGGTCAAATCGTAAGAGAAATTGACGCGCTTGGTGGCTTATCTGGTATAGTCAGTGACCATAGTATGATGCAGTTTCGTATGCTCAACACCTCCAAAGGACCTGCAATGTGGAGTCC